>JAKFXU010000287.1 GCA_021731215.1 Rhodoferax sp. | reverse complement strand
GCCCAGCACCGGCGAGGACATCACGCCTTCGCGCGCCTTCATCCAGTTGTAGTTGCCCTTGACGGTGTTGATCTCGCCGTTGTGCGCCACATAGCGATACGGGTGCGCCAGTGGCCACTCGGGGAAGGTATTGGTGGAAAAGCGCTGGTGCACCAGCCCCAGCGCCGAGATGCAGCGCAGGTCTTCCAGATCACGGAAGTAGGTGCCGACCTGATCGGCCAGCAGCAAGCCCTTGTAGACCACGGTCCGGCTCGACATGCTGGGCACGTAATACTCTTTGCTGTGCTTGAGCTGCAGGTTCTGGATCGCCGCACTGGCCGTTTTGCGAATCACATAGAGCTTGCGCTCGAGCGCGTCCTGCACGATCACGTCGTTGCCACGGCCAATAAAGACCTGGCGCAGAATCGGCTCTTTCTCACGCACCGTCGGCGACATCGGCATGTCGCGATTGACCGGCACATCGCGCCAGCCCAGCAGCACCTGGCCCTCGGCCTTGATGGCGCGTTCCATCTCCTGCTCGCAGGCCAGGCGCGAGGCGTGCTCTTTGGGCAAAAAGATCATGCCCACGCCATACTCGCCCGGCGGCGGCAGGGTCACGCCCTGCGCCGCCATCTCGGCGCGGTAGAGCGCATCGGGCAACTGGATCAAAATGCCGGCGCCGTCCCCCATCAGCTTGTCCGCCCCGACGGCGCCGCGGTGGTCCAGGTTTTCCAGAATCTTGAGCGCGTTCTTGACAATGTCATGCGACTTGGTGCCCTTGATGTGGGCCACAAAACCGACGCCACAAGCGTCATGCTCGTGCTCGGTCGAATACAAACCGTGGTCCTGAAGATGTTGAATCTCGGCAGCCGTCGTCATGGCGCACTCCTAAAAAATTGAACTGGGTAGCGGGATAGGGAGAATACTGCAATGCAACAAAAGTGCCAAGCAGAATAATTAGGGTCAGATTCCAATTATCAATTCACAGTATTGAATTAAAAATAATTGGGGACATATAAAAATCAGTGCTGGTCAGGGGTGCGATTCAAACGGCTGTGGGGTGTTCTGCTGGTTTTCTATTTTTCGGGGTTGCCCCCCACTCTCCCCAACCCTTCGCCCCGCCGGGCGAGAGGGAGCCAACTGCCACATTGGGCCTGGTGTTTGAAGGGATGAAGTACCCGCGCCGCGTTGAGTGAGGAACCGGGGTAGGGTGGGAACCAGGTAGGGTGGGCAAAGCGCAGCGTGCCCACCGGTGTCAGCCACCACGGCAGTGAGCCGGCGAGTGCTGCATCCTGGAAGGTGCGTCCGTGGGCACGCTGCGCTTGGCCCACCCTACAACTGATCGGTCCAATCGAGCCACCGGGCCGGCGCTCACTCAAAATTGAGAGCAGCTCAGCGCCCGCTGCACCCATGAAACAGGATTTTTAGCCTGGCAGGCCCGGGCGCGCTGGGTCAAGCCTGAAAGGCCAGCTGCCCGCCCACCATCGTATAGCGCACGCGCCCGGGCAATTCGTAGCCGCAGAAGGGTGTGTGCTTGCCCTGGCTGCGCAAGGCGTCGGACTGCACCGTCCAGGCGGCGGTGGCGTCAAACACGCACAGGTCGGCCACGGCGCCCACGACCAGACGCCCAACGCGATCTTGGCGCTTGCCCAGGGACGCGCCCAGCACAGCCGCCGGGCCGCTGGTGATAACCGCCAGCGCGCGCGCCAGGCTGACGCCGCTGTCCAAGCTCCATTTAAGCGCCAGGCTCAGCAGCAGTTCGACGCCAGTGGCGCCGGCCTCGCTTTGGGCAAACGGCAAAGCCTTGGCATCTGCGTCCACCGGGGTGTGATCGGACACCAGCGCGTCGATGGTGCCGTCCGCCAGGGCGGAGCGCAGGGCGTCCCGGTCGCGCTGCTGGCGCAGCGGCGGGTTGAGCCGGGCCCGGCTGTCAAAGTAGCCGATGTCGGCATCGGTCAGGTGCAGCGAGTTGATGCTGATGTCGCAACTGAGCGGCAAGCCATCGAGCTTGGCCTGGCGCACCAGCGCCACCCCGCTAGCACTGCTGAGCCGGCACAGGTGAACGCGCGCGCCGGTGGCTTTCATCAGCTCGAAAATGGTGTGCAGGGCAATCGTTTCCGCCGCCACCGGCACCCCGGAGAGGCCCATGCGGGTGGCCAGCGCGCCACTGGCCGCCACGCCCTTGCCCAGGAACAACTCCTGCGGCCGCAGCCAGACCGCATAGCCAAAGGTGCTGGCGTACTGAAAGGCGCGCTGCATCACCTGGGTGTTGGCCAGCGGCACTTCGGCCTGGCTGAAGGCGACGCAGCCGGCCTCGCTCAGCTCGATCATTTCGGTCAGCGTCTCACCGGCCAGATTGCGGGTCAGCGCGCCGAGCGGATAAACGCGCGACTGGCGCAGCTTTTGCGCCCGATAGCGCAGCATCTCGACCAGACCGGGCTCGTCGAGCACCGGGTCGGTATCGGGCGGGCAGACCAGGCTGGTGACGCCACCGGCCACGGCCGCGGCCAGTTCGGACTTGAGCATGCCTTCGTGCTCGTGGCCGGGCTCACGCAGGCGCACCGCCAGGTCCAGCAAGCCGGGCGCCACCACGCAGCCGCTGGCGTCGAGGGTCTGGTCCGGCTGAAAATCAGGCGCCATGTTTTTGATGGCGCACACCACCCCATTGGCGATGGCGACGTCCGCAATTTCGTCGAAACCGGTGGCCGGATCGATGACCCGACCGCCCTTGATCAATATGTTCGTCAGCATGTTCATGATTTACCCATCAGTCGCTCCGGGCCCTACCCGGCGGTTCAGGCCTCGTTGCCGGCCACAATGCTCATCACCGCCATGCGCACCGCGATGCCAAAGCTCACCTGCGGCAGGATCACGCTCTGCACGCCATCGACCACGGCCGAGTCAATTTCCACCCCGCGGTTGATCGGCCCCGGGTGCATCACGATGGCATCGGGCTTGGCCAACTGCAGCTTCTCCGGCGTCAGGCCGTAACTCTTGAAAAACTCCTGGCTCGAGGGCAGCAGCGCACCGCTCATGCGCTCATTCTGCAGGCGCAGCATGATGATGACGTCGCAACCGCGAATGCCCTCTTCCAGCGTGTGGCAGACGCGCACGCCCATCGGCGCCATGTCGGACGGCACCAGCGTCTTGGGGCCGACCACGCGCACCTCGGCGCAACCGAGGGTGGTGAGGGCGTGGATATCGGAGCGCGCCACGCGCGAGTGCAGCACGTCGCCCACGATGGCCACCGTCAGGTTGGCAAAATCTTGCTTGTAATGCCGGATGGTGTACATGTCGAGCAGGCCCTGCGTCGGGTGCGCATGGCGCCCGTCACCGGCATTGATCACGTGCACGTGCGGCGCCACGTGCTGCGCGATCAGGTAGGGCGCGCCCGACTCGCTGTGGCGCACCACGAACAGATCGGCCGCCATGGCGCTCAGGTTGGCCACCGTGTCGAGCAGCGACTCGCCCTTGGAGGCCGACGAGCGCGCGATGTCGAGGTTGATGACGTCGGCACTGAGGCGCTTGGCGGCGATCTCGAAGGTGGTGCGGGTGCGGGTCGAGTTCTCGAAAAAAAGGTTGAACACGCTTTTGCCGCGCAAGAGCGGCACTTTCTTCACTTCGCGGTCGTTGACGCTGACGAAATTGGTGGCGGTATCGAGCACCTGGGTCAGGATGCTCTTGGGCAAGCCCTCGATCGAGAGCAGGTGGATCAGTTCGCCATTCTTGTTGAGTTGGGGATTGCGCTGGGACAGCATGGCTTAGCGCGCCTCCAGCTTAAAACTGAAGTCGCCCGCGTCGCTGCGCGCCAGCGCCAGGGACTGGCTGGCTGGTACGGCGACGCGGGCCGCGCAGAAGTCGGCCTGAATCGGCAATTCGCGCCCGCCGCGGTCCACCAGCACCGCCAGTTGGACGCTGGC
>JAKFXU010000286.1 GCA_021731215.1 Rhodoferax sp. | reverse complement strand
GGCCGATGCGCGCGCCGCCCGTTTGTCCCGTTTGTTGCAGGCCGAAACCGCCTTGGCGGCGGGCCATGCGGCGCAGGCGGCGGCCGTGTTGCAGGCCAGCCCGGTCGGGCGCAGCGATAACGCCGGCGCGGCTGCGGCACAAACCCGTCCCGGGTTATTGCTGGAGGCGCAGGTGGCGGCTCAACTGGGCCAGGGCGCTGGCACCAGTAGCGTCGCGCAGCGCCTGCAAGTCTGGGTCGCCGCGCATCCGGCGGATGCGCAGGCCTGGCAACTGCTCGCCAGCGTCTATGCGGCGCAGCAGCAGCGCCTGCGCGCCATCCGCGCCGATGCCGAGAGCCAAGTGGCGCGACTGGACTACGCCGGCGCGCTCGATCGCTTCAAGGCGGCGCAGGAACTGTTGCGCCAGCAGCGCGCCGCCAATTCAGGCGATGCGCCGGCCGATCACATCGAGGCCTCGATCATCGACACGCGGCGTCGCCAGGTCGATTTACTGCTTAAGGAACAGGCGCTCGAGCGCTGAATCGATGACGATGCCAAACACCGAGTAAATCAGCGAGCCCAGCAGGGCCGCGCCAAAACCGCGCACATAAAAGCCGTCCAGCACGCCCGCCGCGGCCCAGAACAGCAGGGCGTTGATGACAAACAGGAACAACCCCAGCGTGATCACGGTGACCGGCAGCGTCAGCAGCACCAGCAGCGGGCGCAACAGCATATTGAACAGGCCGATGACCAAGGCGGCCATCAGCGCGGCGCCGAAGCTGCTCACTTGCACGCCGCCGTAGAGGTAGGCCACGGCCAGCAGGGCGGCGGCGCTGAGCAGCCATTTGACGATGAGTTTCATGGCGCGAGGATAGCATCCGGTCCCGGTCGGCGCTGCCGAGAAAGCCGCGGGGCTTTCCCTGACACAATGTGGGGGTTTGGCTAAGCAGAGATACTCCAACCTCCTGAAAGGGGAGTAGCGACCTTGGAGCCAGTCGGCAACAAGCGCACGTGTGCCGTCAATACGTTGCCATTTCACCATGGCAGCCGGAGCACGTAGAGGGGCCGCACGGCACTCTCCCGCAAGACCTTTTGGTGCGCACCCGCGTGTTCCATTTTTACAAGGTCTTGTCATGCAAACTATTGCCCCCCTGTGGCTGTGGGCCACCTTTATTGCCATCGTGCTGCTTTCCCTGTTCATAGATTTCGTGGTCCTGAAAAAACAGGGTGCGCATGACATTGGCGTCAAAGAGGCGCTGAACTGGTCGCTGGTCTGGGTGGCCTTGAGCTTTCTGTTCAACGGCCTGTTTTGGTGGGCGGTCAAGGACAGCACCGGCTCGACCGAGATGGCGAATCAAAAATCGCTCGAGTTTCTGACCGGCTATCTGATTGAAAAATCACTGGCGGTGGACAATATCTTTGTCTTCTTGCTGATCTTCACCTACTTTGCGGTGCCCTCGCATTACCAGAAGCGGGTGCTGATGATAGGCATCATCGGGGCCATCGTGCTGCGCACCATCATGATTCTGGTGGGCGGCTGGCTGCTGGCGCAGTTTCACTGGATTTTGTATCTGTTCGGCGCCTTCTTGATCCTGACTGGCGTCAAGATGTGGTGGGCCGCCGGCCAGGAGCCCAGCCTGGACGACAACCCGGCGCTCAAATTACTGCGCCGCGTGCTGCCGGTCAGCAAGCACTACGATGGCGAGAAGTTCTGGACGATCGAGGATGGCCGGAAAATCGCCACCCCGCTGTTCATGGTGATCTGCCTGGTGGCCCTGACCGATGTGATTTTTGCGGTGGACTCGATTCCGGCCATTTTTGCCATCACCAAGGACCCCTTCATTGTGCTGACCAGCAATGTGTTTGCCATTTTGGGCCTGCGCGCCATGTACTTTTTGCTGGCGGCGGTGGCGGCCAAGTTTCACCTGCTGAACTATGGGCTGGCGGTGGTTCTGGTGTTCATCGGCACCAAGATGTGCCTGGTTGACATCTACAAAATTCCGGTAGCGGTTTCGCTGGGCGTGGTGGTGGGCATTCTGACGCTGACCATGCTGCTCAGCGTGCGCTCGGGCAACGCTGCCACTCGGCGCTGACGCGGCACAGCAGGATAAGCTGCGCCACCCCGTGAAGAGCAATGGCGGACAGTTGTAGGGTGGGCAAAGCGCAGCGTGCCCACGGACTGGTTGGTTGGAACGGATTAAAGGTGGTGGGCACGCTGCGCTTTGCCCACCCTACGGCTGAAACACCCTTCGGGCCAACTACTCCCTCTCCCTGCGGGTTAGGGTGAGGGCTGGTCGCCACCCGAAAAATTATTGCCAGCGCAGCGGCTCGATGTCCACGTGGTGGGTGCCGTCGCCCAGCATCAACACGCCTTCCTGAATCGTGGCCTGCAATTGCATGCTGCGCTGCGCCAAGGCAATGAGCGCCTGCGCGGCGGCGGTTGGCACGCGGAACACGCTCAGGTTGCGCGCTCGCGCCAGCTTGGCTTCCATGCCGCGCCACCACACTTCGGCGGCCTGGCTGAAGCAGTACAGCACCACCTCGTCGGCTTTACCACAGGCTTTCAGGAGCGGCTTATCCTCGGGCTGGCCGACTTCAATCCAGAGCCGGGTCAGGCCGGTGTAGTCGCGCAGCCACACATCGGGCTCATCCGGGTCGGAGAGGCCCGCGCCAAAGGCCAGCGTGGCGTCGCCACCGCACACCGTCTGCAACTTGTGCGCCTGCAGTGCCAGCGCGCACAGGCGCACCATCATGCGCTCGTCGGTTTCGCTCGGGTGACGCGCCAGCGTCAGCGCATGGTCGGCGTAGTAAGCGTGGTCAATGTCGGCGATTTGCAGACTGGCTTTGAAGATGGTGGATTTGAGGGCCATCAGATCCGGCGCCGGGCCGCCCCAAGACGGATCAGCCCCCGCGGGGGGCAGCGAGGACACGAAGTGCCAAGCGTGGGGGTCAAGTTCCGGCGCCGGGCCGCCCCAAGACGGATCAGCCCCCGCGGGGGGCAGCGAGGACACGAAGTGCCAAGCGTGGGGGTCATACGCGTTTTGCCAGTTCCGCCGCCTTGCCGGTGTAGCTGCCCGGCGTCATGGCCAGCAGGCGGGTTTTTTCGCCTTCCGGAATATCGAGCTTGGCGATAAAGCCCTGCATCAGCTCGCGCGTCATCGGCTCGCCGCGGGTGAAGGCCTTGAGCTGCTCGTAGGGTTGGGGCAGGCCAAAGCGGCGCATCACGGTCTGAATCGGCTCGGCCAGTACCTCCCAGGAGGCATCCAGGTCGGCCGCAATCGCCGCCTCGTTAATTTCCAGCTTGCCTAGACCGGTGCCCAGCGCCTGGTAGGCCAGCAGCGCGTAACCCAGCGCCACGCCCATGTTGCGCAGCACGGTGGAGTCGGTCAGGTCGCGCTGCCAGCGCGAGATCGGCAGCTTCTCGCTCAGGTGCTTGAGCAGGGCATTGGCCAGCCCGAGGTTGCCTTCGGCATTCTCGAAGTCAATCGGGTTGACCTTGTGCGGCATGGTGCTGGAGCCCACTTCGCCGTCACGTAGCCGCTGCTTGAAATAGCCCAGGCTGACATAGCCCCAGACATCACGCGACCAGTCGATCAGGATGGTGTTGGTGCGGGCCACGGCGTCAAACAGCTCGGCCATGTAGTCGTGCGGCTCGATCTGGATGCTGTAGGGCTGAAACGTCAGCCCCAGGCCGAGCGGCTCGGGCGTTTCCACCACCTTGCGGCTGAAGGCTTCCCAGTCAAAGTCGGGCCAGGCCGACAAGTGGGCGTTGTAGTTGCCGACCGCGCCATTCATTTTGGCCAGAATTTTGACGGCCGCAATCCGGTCGCAGGCAGCCTGCAGGCGCACCACCACGTTGGCGATTTCCTTGCCCACGGTGGTCGGGCTGGCGGTCTGGCCGTGGGTGCGGCTGAGCATGGGC
>JAKFXU010000166.1 GCA_021731215.1 Rhodoferax sp. | reverse complement strand
AGGCGGGCATGCAACTGCTGCAAACCGGCGGGCACGGCCTCGGGCAGCAGCACGGCCAAGCCGTGCGGCCAAAGCTCGGGCTGGCCAAAGCGCAGCGTGAATGGCGCCATCGGCACGGCCAGCCCGGCGCGCAGTTGATCCAGGCGCTGGCGCGCCACCGGCCCGATGAAGTGCAAGGTGAGATGGCAGTCGGGCGGCGCATAGCGGGCGGCGCCGGCATTCCACTGCCACGCGTCAGCGTGCGCGCTCAGCGCGGCCCGGACCGCTGCACCCGGGCAGAGCGCCAGAAACAAGCGGGCCGTGTCGTGCGCTGCGGTGCTGACGGTGGGCTCGGTGCTGCGGCTACTTTGAGACAAGGCCATGGTTCGCCCGCAATGCAAGCGCCGCTATGCCCCGCGCCGCAGCACATCCAGCGCCAGGCACAGATCAGCCCAGGCGCGCGCCTTGTCCTGCTGGGTGCGCAGCAGGTAGCTCGGGGGATAGCTCACCACCACCGGAATGCCCTGGTAGCGGTAGATTTGTCCGCGCAGCTTGCCCAGCGGGCTGCTGGCGAGCTCGGGCCGGCTGCCTTGCAGCAGGCTCTGGGCGGCAAAGCGGCCCAGCGCCAGGATCACTTTGGGCTGCACCAGCGCCACTTCGCGGCGCAGATAGTTTTCGCAGGCGGCGAGTTCCGCCGGCTCGGGGTTGCGCCCGGTTGCGGGGCGGCACTTGACGACGTTGCTGACATAGGCGGCGCTGGCCCGGCTGCCCGGCGCGCCCGAGCGGCTCAGTCCCAAAGCCTTGAGCATGTTGTCGAGCAATTGACCGGCCTGCGCGGCAAACGGCGCGCCCAAACGCTCCTCGGCCTCATCCGGGGGCTCGCCCAGCACCAGCCAGTCGGCTTGGGGCGCGGTCTGCGCCGCGCCAAACACCGGCGCCCGGCGGCCGCTGCACAGCGCGCAGGCCTGGCAAGCGGCAATGGTGCGGGCCAGCGTTGGCCAGTCCATGTCGGCAACGCCGTTGGCCAGCGGGGCCGCTGCGCCGGGCGCGCTCGGACGCTGGTCCGGCCGCCGGATTTCGGAGGTTTTTGGGGCGCTGGCCACTGGGCTGATGGCGGCGACGACGCTTTTTTCAATCGACACGGCGCTGCGCCGGGCGTCAGCGACCAGCGCCGGCGCAGTCGGGGCGAGCGGCAGCCAGACGCGCACCCCCATCTCCTGCAACATGGCACGCTGGCGCTCATCAAGGTCAAGGCTCATCTAAAACCAACTCCGGTTTGAAACCTCCCCCTCCAGGGGGATAGAATTTATTTGGGAGAGGGGCAACCTCTTCCAAATTCGCCCCGTCAGGGGCGTGGGTTGAGACATGGGCGCATTTTCACAGACTCACAGACTCACAGACGCAGGCTCATCACCAGCGCGTCTTCGCGCTGGCCTTGGGCGCTCGGGTAGTAGTTCTTGCGCTGGCCCATCGGGCGATAGCCGTGGGCCTGGTAGACCTGCAGCGCGCGCAGATTGCCGGCGCGCAGCTCCAGCCAGAGCCAGTCGGCGCGCTGGCCCCTGGCCCAAAGCGCCAGCGCATCGAGCATGACGCGGGCCCAGCCCTGGCGCTGGTGCGCGGGCGCCACCGTGAGGTTGAGCAGGTGCACCTCATCGACCCCTTTCATGGCGACGAAATAACCCAGCAGCGTGTCGTCCGCCAGCAGCAACTGGGCCTGGTAGCCGGCGCTAAGTGAATCCAGAAAATTGCTGCGCAGCCAGGGCTGGGCATAGGCCTGCTGCTCCACGCGCAGCACCTGTTCCAGGTGCTGCGGCGTCATCGCTTCAAACCGGGCTTCGATGGGTTTGAGGACGGCGCTCATGGGGCCGCCTTCTCGGCTGCGCGCTCGCCCGTGGTCTTGGCGACTTTATCGCGGATGTAGTGGGGCAGCGCCAGCTCGGCGCGCACCGCCGCGCCGCCGGCGAGTAGGGCCGGCGCCAGCCGCAACATGGCGCTGGCGCTGGGCCAGGCCTCGACGCGCCGCGCCAAGGGAGCCGGCAAGCGCGCGCCATAGGCCGCAAACACATTGCCGGCCAGGGTGCAAGCGCCATCCCACACCAGGTCCTCGGGGCGCAGCAGGTGGCAGTCCTGAGTTTGTCGCCAGTGACCGCTATCAAAGGCATAGCCAGCGGCGTACATTTCGTCCATGCGGGCATCCAGCAGGGCCAGCACCTCAAAGCGCTGCAGCGTGGCGGCGTGCTGATGGCGCGCCTGTTCGGCCAGCGCCAGCAAGGTGTCGATCGGCAGCACTTGGACGTGCGCGCCAAACGCCAGCCCCTGCGCTACCGCGCAAGCCGTGCGCAAGCCGGTGAACGAGCCCGGGCCACGGCCAAAGGCAATGGCGTCAAGCTGGCCGAACTGCAGCCCGGCGCGCGCCATCAGCGCTTCAATGCAGGGGATCAGATGGGCCGAGGTCTGGGCTCCGCCGGGGCCGCTGTGTTGCCAAAGCTGGGGCGCCGGGAGCGCCTGGCCCGCGTCGTCGGTGCTGCGCTGCACGGCGACCGACATCAGCTCGGTACTGGTGTCAAAGGCGAGCAGGTTCATAGACGGTCATTTTATCTGGCAACGGGTGATCCGTTCCCCAATGGGTTTGAGTCATGGTCTACTGTTTTTATAGCGGACTTGAGGCCTGATCGTGCTGAGGAGTGCTGCCGCCAAGGCACTTTCAACATGGGGAGACCGCATGGACCATGCTGCACCGTCTCAGGCGTGCAATGGTTCAACCGGAGAAGCTCAAGCTCGCGAGGACGGCTGTTCTATCGACTGCTTCAGCAGGCCGTGGTCACGGAGCCGACTACTTATACGAAAGTCATCAAAAAAATTCAACAAGTACAACTTGACCAAAAATGTCTACAATGGACAATATGGATAATGGAGTTTATATGCAACATTCAGTTCGAACCATTTCATCGTCAGATGCAAAAGCCAATTTGGGCGATGTTTTGTCGTCGCTAAATACGCATGGGCCCGTGGAAATAACCAGAAATGGAAAGCCAGTTGGACTTTTAACATTGCCTCCAGTGCAACCCGTAGATAGCCGCCGAATTGCGACCTTGGCAATTGCCTATTCAAAGGGTCTGATTTCCTGGCCACAAATTTCCGAAGAAACAGGATCTAGTTACGGAGATTTGTTGGTTGCGTTGGGACTCCAAAATCTTCAAATACCCAAAGTCAAACCAAAGAACAGGCCTGAACAAATAGCCTTTTTCCACCACATCTTAGACTTGGCAGCAGCCGGTTCAAAGGGAAATCAATGAATTTTTCATTAATCGTCACCGATTCCGGACCACTGATAACACTAGCGATTGCGGGATCGCTTGACGTGCTATTTTTGCCAAATTTGCCGGTAATAGTTCCCGATATGGTTCGACATGAAGTGATTCAGGATCTATCCAGGCCCGGAGCTGCATTAGTTGCTGAATGGATTCGCTTTAACGATCCGCACAGACTTACAGTTGGGCCGACCGAGGTGTTTGAAGAGTTCATGCTTTTGAAGTCGATGAATCCAGCTACAAAAACCAAGAATCGGGGCGAGCAGGCTGCAGCGGAGGTTCTTGGCAGGGAACTGGAAGGCAAAGACTTTGGTGCAGTTCTTCTTTTCGAAGATAGCGCTGTTCGAAAGACGAATTTCTTGACTCGTTTGCCAGATTGCGTAGTTGTTACTTCAACTTCTGAGTTCCTTTTCGGACTAGAAAGTCGAGGCTTACTTGCTAACGCACAAGCCATTCTTGATCAAGCTGTAGATGTTCGCGGGAATGAAATTCTGGTTGGACGAAGCCGCTACGCGGAGTAGTCCACCCCTGAGCTGACACGATTTATTCTGCACATTCACCCCGTCAATTCCGATGGGGTGATTCTGCAACATTTCGTGAGGACACAGCAGCATGAAGACC
>JAKFXU010000171.1 GCA_021731215.1 Rhodoferax sp. | reverse complement strand
GTGCCGAGGTCGGTGACGCGCTGCGCGCGATTGTGCTGCGCGCCCTGGCGCGCGACCCCCGGCAGCGCCACCCGAGCGCCCAGGCGTTTCGTGACGCGCTGGCGCACTGGTCTGGCGCTGGCGCGCTCGCCCCGGCCGCCGGCGCCAGCGGCAATGGCAACAGCACGCTTGACTTCCTGCTGCGCCGCATGCGGCACAAAAGTGATTTTCCGGCGCTGTCGGACGCGGTGATCCGGATTCAGGGCATGGCCACTTCCGAGACTGAGAGTGTCGGCAGTATCACCAATGAAATCCTGAAGGACGTGGCCCTGACCAACAAGTTGTTGCGGCTGGTCAATAGCGCGCAGTATGCACGGGGTGGCAGCATCGGCACGGTGTCGCGGGCGGTCGGCCTGGTCGGTTTCAACGGCATTCGCAATATGGCGCTGAGCCTGGTGCTGCTCGAGCATATGCAGGACAAGGCCCATGCCAATGTGCTGAAGGAAGAATTTTTACGTTGCTTGATGGCTGGCGCCATCGCCAGCGAACTGTGCCCCGAGGCGCGCGGCAATGAAGAAGCTTTTATTGGCGCCATGTTCCATAACCTGGGCCGCCTGCTGGCCGCGTTTTATTTTCCCGAAGAAGCGCGCGCGGTGCGCGCCCTGACCTCATCCATCCGCCAGCCGATGAGCGAGGCGGGCGCCTCTGTCAGTGTGCTGGGTTTGAGTTTTGAGGAACTGGGCCTCGGTGTGGCCAAAGCCTGGGGCCTGCCCCAAGGCATCCAGCGCTGCATGCGCCAGTCGCTCGGGGCGCCGCCCACGCGCGCGCCCGTTGAGGCCGGTGAACGCCAGCGCTGGCTGGCCCTGGCGGCCAATGACATGGCCGACATCCTGCTGCACACCGACCCCAAGGAGGTCGATGGGCAGATGGCGCAGGTGACCAAGGACTATGCCAAAGTCCTGGGCGTCAGCCCCGCTCAGGTGCAGGGGGCGACGCTGGTGGCCCGCAAGAAATTCATCGAGATGGCGTCTGCCATGGAGATCACGGTGCTGCCCGGCTCGGCTGCCGCAAAATTGTTGCAAAGCCCGGACGCCGATACGCTGCTGCGCCCGCCACCGCATGGGCAAGCGCTTGACACATTGGCCCCGCTGGCCTTGCACGCCACCCAGCCGATGCCAGGGCCCATCGGTGCGGCGGCCCCGCCCGATGCGCAGCACGTGGCGCAAACGCTGGCGGCGGGCATTCAGGACATCAGCAATGCCATGGTGGAGGACTTCAATCTGAGCGACGTGCTGCGCATGATTCTGGAAACCATGTTTCGGGCCATGAACTTTCAACGCATCATCTTTTGCATGCGCGACCCCAAAACCGACGCCCTGAGCGGCCGCTTTGGTTTGGGCCAGGGCGTCGAGCGGATGGTCAAATCCTTTAACGTGTCGCTCAAGGCCGGCGCGCCGGATTTGTTCACGGTGGTTTGCCTCAAGGGCGCCGACATCATGATCAGCGATGCCACCGAGACGCATATCGCCGACCACTTGCCGCCCTGGTATCGCAAGGAGGTCAATGCGCCCACTTTTTTACTGCTGCCGCTGCTGATCAAGGGCAAGCCGTTCGGACTGATCTACGCGGACAAAAAGGAAAAGGGTGAGTTGGTGCTGGACGAAAAAGAATTGGCGATGCTCAGGACGCTGCGCAATCAGGCCGTGATGGCCTTCAAGCATTCGAATTGAGCGGCTATTGGGCGGTCCAGCCGCCGTCCATATTCCACGCTACCCCGCGCACGTTGTTGGCCGCTGGTGAACAGAAGAACACCGCCAACGCGCCCAGCTCTTCGGGTGTGGTGAACTGCAGGGAGGGCTCTTTTTCACCCAGCAGCAGTTTGGTGGCGGCCTCGATCGAGATCCCCAGTGCCGCCGCTTTGGCGTCAACCTGCTTTTGCACCAGTGGCGTCAGCACCCAGCCGGGACAGATCGCGTTGCAGGTGACCCCGCTGGTGGCGTTTTCCAGCGCCGTCACCTTGGTCAGTCCCACCAGGGCGTGTTTGGCCGCCACGTAGGCCGATTTTTCCGCCGAGGCGACCAGGCCGTGGATGGAGGCGACGTTGATGATGCGGCCCCAATCAGCGGCTTGCATTGCCGGCAGGGCCAGGCGGGTGGCGTGAAAGGCGCTGCTCAGGTTGATGGCGATGATGGCGTCCCAGCGCTCAGGCGGAAAATTTTCGATCCGCGCCACGTGCTGGATGCCCGCGTTGTTGACCAGGATGTCGACGCGGCCAAATTCGGCGGCGGCGTACTTCATCATGTCATCAATGGCGGCGGGCTGGCTCATGTCGGCCCCGTGGTACGCCACTTTGACGCCCAATGCCGCCACCTGCGCTGTCGGGCCTGCGACGTCGCCGAAGCCGTTGAGCACAATATTGGCGCCCTGTTGGGCCAGCGCCTTGGCAATGCCCAGGCCAATGCCGCTGGTGGAACCGGTGACGAGAGCGGTTTTATTTTTTAGCAAGGTGTTTCTCCGTAAAGGGGCAGCGGGCCCGGCGATTGAATTAGGATGGGTGACCAGTGACAGCCGGTTGCTTACCGGTTTGTACACTGACATTATCAAACCACTGATTTCACCATGCTTGAACCTAGTCTGAACTACGTACTGTGTCCCGATGCATCCGGTGGGCATCGCATGGCCTACTGGCAATGGGGCAATCCGCACAGCGCCCATGTGGTGCTCTGTGTCCATGGCCTGTCGCGCCAGGGGCGCGACTTTGACGTACTGGCGCGCGCCTTGTGTTTGCGCGCGGGCGACAGCCTGCGGGTGGTGTGTCCGGATGTGGCCGGGCGCGGCCAGAGCGATTGGCTCAAAGATCCGATGGCTTATCAGATTCCGGTCTATGCCGCAGACATGCTGGCCTTGCTGGCCCAGCTCCAACCGGGCACCCTGGACTGGGTCGGCACCAGCATGGGCGGGCTGATCGGCATGGTGGTGTGCGCGCAAGCTGATCTCTTACCACCGGTGCGCCGCCTGGTGCTCAACGACGTCGGCCCCAGCATTGAGTGGCAGGCCGTGCAGCGCATTGGTGAGTATCTGGGCAAGGCAGGCCAGTTTCCTTCGCTGCAGCAGGCTGCCGATGCGCTCTGGGCGATGGCCAGCAGTTTCGGCCCGCACACCGCCGAGCAGTGGCTGGCCTTGTCGCGCCACATGGTCAAGCCCGTCGGCGACGCCAGCGGTCGTGTGACGCTGCATTATGACCCCGCCATTGCGCTGGCGTTTCGCGCCATGACGCCGGAGTCCGCCGCCCAGAGCGAGGCCCTGCTGTGGCAACTGTATGACAGCATCACGGCCACCACGCTGGTGACGCGCGGCGCCCAATCTGACCTGCTGTCGCATCAGACCGCGCAGGCCATGACGGCGCGCGGTCCCAAGGCGCGGCTGCTGGAGTTTGAGGGCGTCGGTCATGCGCCCACCCTGGTCACGGACGAGCAGGCGCAAGCCGTGACATCGTTTTTACTTGATTAGAAATTGGCTGAAGTCTGGATGAAAAGTCTCTCACTCGATCACCCTGGCGCGGCGCCCTCGTCGCAACCGTTGTCGCCCTTGATGGCCGCTACGGCCCAGAGCCTGCCGGAGCAGGCCCACGCCCTGGTGCGTGCGCGCGCATTTGCCGAGCCGCTGCTGGCGGGAGAAACGCTTGACACCGGTGAAAACATTTTGGCCCACGCCGATGCGGTGGCGGCCATACTCAAAGCCATTGGCGGCTCCGAAGCAATGCAGGCGGCCAGCTACCTGGTGTATGCCTGTGATCACTTGAACAAGCCACAGGAGATGATCGCCAAAGCCTTCGGTGACAACTTCGCGGCGCTGGCGCTGGAAACCACCAAGCTGGTGCGCTTGCAGCGCCAGGCGCGCCAGGCCCAACTGGCACACGCCCAGGTATCGTCCGTCATC
>JAKFXU010000167.1 GCA_021731215.1 Rhodoferax sp. | reverse complement strand
CTGCTGGAAGTGGTGGCGCGCGCCTGCAAAAGCATCAGCCGCGCCGTCAACAAGGGCGCGCTGGGCGGCGTACTGGGCAGCGCCGACAGTGAAAACGTGCAGGGTGAGATGCAGAAGAAGCTCGACATCATTGCCAACGAAGTGCTGATCGAGGCCAACGAGTGGGGCGGCCATCTGGCGGCCATGGCGAGCGAAGAAATGGACGGCATCTACGTGGTCCCCCACCGCTATCCGCAGGGCGAATACCTGCTGCTGTTCGACCCGCTGGACGGCTCCAGCAACATCGACGTGAATGTCAGCATAGGCACCATTTTCAGCGTGCTCATCAAGCCTGAAGGGGTGGGCGTGTCGGAGCAGGACTTCCTGCAGCCCGGCCACAAGCAGGTGGCCGCCGGTTACTGCGTATACGGGCCGCAAACCACGCTGGCGCTGACCGTTGGCGACGGCGTCGCCATGTTCACGCTGGACCGTGAGCAGGGCTCCTTCATGCTGACCGAAGAAAAAGTCCGCATCCCCGAAGACACCAAGGAATTTGCCATCAACATGAGCAATATGCGCCACTGGGACAGCCCCGTGCAACGCTACATCGACGAATGCCTGCAAGGCAAGGACGGCCCGCGCGGCAAGGACTTCAACATGCGCTGGATCGCCAGCATGGTGGCCGATGTGCACCGCATCCTGACCCGCGGCGGGGTCTTCCTCTACCCCTGGGACAAACGCGAGCCCGACAAGCGCGGCAAGCTGCGCCTGCTGTACGAAGCCAATCCCATGGGCTGGCTGATCGAGCAAGCCGGCGGCGCCGCCACCAATGGCAAGCAGCGCATTCTGGACATTCAGCCCGGCCAACTGCACGAACGCGTGAGCGTCATGCTGGGATCGAAGAACGAGGTCGAGCGCGTTACCCGCTATCACAGCGAGGCCCAATGAGCCGGCTATAATTTGACGCTTCCAAGCCGGTGTAGCTCAGTCGGTAGAGCAGCTCATTCGTAATGAGAAGGTCGGGTGTTCGATTCATCTCTCCGGCACCAATAAAATCAATGGTTTGCTGCTATTAAGTTAGCAGCAAACCATTTTTACTTGGTGCTCATGTCGCCACCTTGTAGCCACCAGTATCGGGTTTTGTACCGTGTAGCCAGCACCAGCCGAAAAAAACCCAGCGGGTAAGGCTGGGTGTAATCTCTTTCGAGCTGCGCTCAGGTGGGTGAGAGCAGGGGGCCATTCTCACACGGCACTAGCTGCTTTGTTTATCCTGTCTTTTGCCTTGCGCGCGTGCGCTTACGCCGCCGCGACCGGGGAAGCGTTCTTGTGTCTGATCTCATCCTGCGCCCGTTCGCGTGTCACGTGCTGCAAAAGAACCGTCAGCCCGAGCGCCGCCACCGTCAGACCCACCACCAGCGCGATCGAGAAGCCTTGTGCCCCGAGCGGCTGCGACGGCGCCCAGGGCAGCCATTGCGGCGCCAGGCCCAGCGCATAGCCCAGCGGCAGTGAAATCACCCAGAACGCCGTAAGGTGGATCAGCATGGGCGCACGCGTGACCTTGTAGCCGCGAATGGTGCAACTGGCGGCGACCTGCGTGGCATCCGAGAGCTGGAACAGGGCGGCCAGAAATAGCAGCTGTGCCACCGCGCTCGCCACCGCGAGATCGCTGGTGTAAGCCGCTGCAATCTGTTGCTTGAACAGGGCCATGACGGCCAGGTCTTGGGCCGAGGCGTGCCCGGCCATGGCGACATCCACCACGGACATACCCACATTGGCCAACTGCCCGATCAGGATCGGCCACGCCAGCCGCCACAGGGAAGCGATTTCAGTACGGATCTGGTTGTGCCGGGCAGACCGGGTGGTTACCAAGATACGCAATTTCTAATCGAGAAATACCTTGCGCAGCGACACGTTGATCTTGTCATAGGTCGGGCAGCCATCCCTATGCACGGGCGAGACCACCATCACAAACGCGGCCCGTCCGCCCGGCGCAATGTGGCTGACCGGGTTGGTGATATCGCGGAACAGCTGTTTGGCTTGATTCATCACGATGAAATCGAGCACCGATTGTTGGCTCAAGGTCTGCTGTGACTGGTTATTCAGCGTGCCGGTGATGAAAGCAAAGCAACTGCGCTGGTTCGACTGCGAAATCGTCCGTTTGATTTGGTAGTCGAGTGAAAAACCGCCTTCGAACTGGATTTGAAATTGTTCCAGGCTAGGGGGTGGCGGCGTCTCTACCGGCAATTTGGGGATCGGCGGACTGCTGCAAGCCGCCAGCAGCAGGGTGCCCAGCATGAGCAGGGCGGCAATGGGGCTGAACAATGACCGGGTGCGTGTCATGGTACTTTCTCCTGATGGGTGCCAGTCGTATTGGGAGCGGCCCTTTGCAAATCCTATCACTGCCCAATCTTGAATCGGCGCCGACCCGGCCTCAGCGCCCGCGCAGGAACAAGGTATCCAGATCGCGGATGCTCAGACTGCGCCAGGTCGGGCGCCCGTGGTTGCACTGGTCGGAGCGTTCGGTGGCTTCCATCTGGCGCAACAGCGCATTCATTTCTTCCAGCGTCAGGCGCCGGTTGGCGCGCACCGCGCCGTGGCAGGCCATGGTGGCCAGCAACTCGTTTTGCGCGCGCGCAATCACGCTGCTGGCCTCATGCTGTGCCAACTCGGCCAGCACGCTTCGCGCCAGTTCGACCGCGTCGCCCTGGACCAGGGTGGTGGGCACCGCGCGCACGGCCAGGGTTTTGGCTGAAAACGGGGTGATCTCCAGACCCAGGATTTTCAGGGTCTCGGTGTGGGCTTCAGCGGTGGCCAGCTCGCTCGGGGTGGCGGCAAAGGTGGCCGCAATCAGCAAGGGCTGGCTGGACAGGCCGGTCAATGGGCTGCCTGGGTTGCTCCCCTGGGCGCTGAGTTGGTTCTTGAGCCGCTCGTAAACAATGCGCTCATGCGCCGCGTGCATGTCCACAATCACCAGGCCCTGGGCATTTTCGGCCAGGATGTAGATGCCTTGCAGTTGGGCCATGGCCCGGCCCAGGGGCCAGTGATCTGCTGCCAGGAGCGCGGGCGGCGTGGCCAAGGGCGTGTGGATCGGTTCGCTTTTTTGCCAGAGCGCACCCAAGTCGCTGACGCGGTGCCCCGCCGGGGCCTCAAAATTGATGGCCGGTTGCGCCGAGTACATCGGTGCCGCCGGCCAATGGGATCCATCAAGCTCCGCTGTTGCGGCTGCATCTGCGAGTTGTGTGAGCTGACCGGCACGCGGCGCTGCCAGCGCATCCTCCAGCGCATGGCGCACCGCCTGATGCACTTCGCGGCTGTCGCGAAAGCGCACTTCGATCTTGGTCGGGTGCACGTTGACGTCGACCCGGGTCGGGTCGATCTCAAGGTACAGCGCATAGACCGGCTGGCGCTGGCCGTGCAGCACGTCTTCATAAGCGCTGCGGGCAGCATGCGCCAGCACCTTGTCGCGCACAAAGCGGCCGTTGACATAGCAAAACTGCTGGTCGGCGCGCGCGCGCGCGGCGTCGGGAATGCCGGCGCGGCCCCAGACCCGCACCTGGGGCAGGTTGCCGGGGCGGCTGGCGCTGCTCTGGTAGTCCACCCACACCGAGCGCTCCACAAAGTCACTGCCCAGCACATCGGCCAGCCGCTGCTCCAGCGCGGCGAGTGCAGAAGCCCGACTTTCACAACGCCGCCACTGTTCCACCAGCTTGCCCTCATGCCAGATGGCAAAGCCCACATCGGGCCGTGCCAGCGCATGGCGGCGCACCGCCTCCACGCAGTGCGCCAGCTCGGTGGCGTCGGTTTTGAGGAACTTGCGCCGCGCCGGCGTGCTGAAAAACAGCTCTTTCACCTCCACCGTGGTGCCGCTGCTGCGCGCCACCGGTTTCAGTTCGCCGCTGCGTCCATCCAGAAAATAAGCATTGTTTTGGCCGCTCGCCCTTGACA
>JAKFXU010000168.1 GCA_021731215.1 Rhodoferax sp. | reverse complement strand
TTCGGGGCTTTTGCGTGGTTTGGAAGCGTCGGTCATAGGGTTAATCCTGAATTGATAAACATATTATCGTCATACCATTGGAAAAAGGAACTTAGTAAAAACCATGATGAAAAATGTCCACGGCCACACAGTCGACCACCTGGGCGAAGCGATCGTCGCGGGTCGCTACCCCGTGGCGGTGGCGCTGCCGCCCGAGCCGGTACTGTGCCAGGAGCTGGGTGTCAGCCGCACCGTGGTGCGCGAGGCCGTCAAGTCGCTGTGCGCCAAGGGGCTGCTCAGTACCGGCCCCAAGGTCGGCACCCGCGTGTTGCCGTCTGATCAGTGGAACTGGTTTGACGCGGACGTCATCACCTGGCAGTCCAAGGCCGGTTTGACGCCCGAATTTTTACGCGACCTGCAGGACCTGCGCCGCGTGGTCGAGCCCGCTGCCCTGCGGCTGGCGGCCGAGCGGGCCACCGCGCAGGACATTGCCGAAGTCGAGGCGGCCTATGCCGGCATGAAGCGCGCGGTCGAGGAGGGTGGCGACTACGTCACGCACGACCTGCGTTTTCACCAGGGCTTGCTGCAGGCCAGCCGCAACCGCATGCTGGTGCAGATGAGCAAGGTGCTGGGCGCGCTGCTGCGCACCAGTTTTGAAATCTCCACACGGCGCAAGGACGGTCCGGCGCAGTCCTTGCCGCTGCACCGTGCCGTGCTGGACGCGGTGATTGCACACCAGCCCGATCAGGCAGAAACCGCGATCCGGATATTGATCGACGGCGCCAAGGACGACATCGAGGAAGTGCTGGCGTCGCGCCGGCGCCTGCCGCGCCTGAACCATCCGGCCTCCCGGCTCAAGGCGGCCTGAAGCCAATAACCAAGACAGCAAGAAGGAGTTGAACTTGCAACAAACGATCGATGCCTCGATTCACTGGTTTTTCAAACTGCTGGAACTGCTGGTGGTGCTGTGCATGGTGGTCATGGTGGTGATGGTGTTCGGCAACGTGGTGCTGCGTTATGCCTTTAATTCGGGTATTACCGTGTCCGATGAAATGTCGCGCTACTTCTTTATCTGGCTGACCTACATCGGCGCTATGGTGGCGATGCGCGAAGGTGGCCATCTGGGCGTTGACACGCTGGTCAAGCATCTGCCGCTGATGGGCAAGAAGGTGTGCCTGTTCCTGAGCGAAAGCCTGATGCTGTTTTGCAATGTGCTGTTCTTTATGGGCACCTGGAAGATGCACGAACTGCAGGTCAGCAACGTGTCGCCGGTGGTGGGCATCTCCATGATCTGGATTTATGGCATTGGCTATGTCGTTAGCGTGGTGATGGGCATCATCAATCTCAATGTGCTGTACCGCCTGCTGCGCGGCCGGATCAGTGAGGACGAGCTGGTGCAGGTGGTAGAGACCGAAGGGCTGGCCGATGCCGAAAAAAAAATGCATGAGGTCCGAGCATGATCCTTGGACAAGCTAAGGACGCACGGAATAGTGCAAGCGTGGGGGCCCCATCATGACCGTCAGTGTCTTTATCCTGAGTTTGCTGGCTGCCATGGCAATCGGCATGCCGATTGCGTATGCGCTGCTGGTCTGCGGCGTCACCTTGATGGCATTCCTGGGCGCGACCAGTGGCCTGGTGACTTTTGACAGCCAGATTCTGGCCCAGCGTTTTGTCGAGGGTGCCGACAACTTCCCGCTGCTGGCCGTGCCCTTCTTCCTGCTGGCCGGCGAATTCATGAACGCCGGGGGCCTGAGCCGGCGCATTGTCAACCTGGCGATGGCCTGGGTCGGGCACTTTCGCGGCGGCCTGGGCTACGTCACCGTCATCGCCGCCGTCATCATGGCCTCGCTGTCGGGCTCGGCCGTGGCCGACACCGCCGCCCTGGCCGCACTGCTGATTCCGATGATGCGCGCCGCCGGTTACAACGTGGGCCGGGCCTCCGGGCTGATTGCTTCGGGCGGCATCATCGCGCCGGTGATCCCGCCCTCGATCGGACTGATTATTTTTGGCGTGGCCGGCAATGTTTCCATCACCAAGCTGTTTCTGGCCGGCATCGTGCCGGGCCTGCTGATGGGGCTGGCGATCGGCCTGACCTGGTGGTGGCTGGCAAAGCGGGAAAACGTTCTTCCCGCACCCCAACCGACGATGCCCGAGCGCTTGCGTATCACAGCGCAGGGCGGCTTTGCGCTGGCCCTGCCGATCGTCATCATCGGCGGCATGAAATTCGGCGTCTTCACGCCGACCGAGGCCGCCGTGGTGGCCGCGGTCTACAGCTTCGTGGTGGGCATGTTCATCTATCGCGAACTCAAATGGTCGACCCTTTATTTCTTGATACTGGCCGCCGGCAAAACCACCGCGGTGGTGATGTTTCTGGTCGCCGCGGCCATGGTCAGCGCCTGGCTGATCACGGTGGCCAATATTCCGACCGAAGTCGCCGACATGATGGCGCCTTTCATGGGCAACAAGATGCTGCTGATGTTCATCATGATGGCCCTGATCGTGGTGGTCGGCACGGCGCTCGATTTCACGCCCACCGTGCTGATCCTGACGCCGGTGCTGATGCCCCTGGTGCTCAAGGCCGGCATTGATCCGGTCTACTTCGGCATTATGTTCATCATGAACAACGCCATCGGCCTGATCACGCCGCCGGTGGGTACGGTGCTCAATGTGGTGTGCGGCGTTGCCAAAATCAGCATGGACGACGCCTTCAAGGGCGTGCTGCCGTTCCTGATGGCGCAACTGGCCGTGCTGTTCCTGCTGGTTCTTTTCCCCGCCATCGTCACCGTGCCACTGCAATGGTGGATGCGATGACAACTTTTTCCCAACCCCTGTCGTTTTTTTAAGGAGACAAGCATGTTCAAACGCAGAACCCTGGCCACGGCCCTGGCCGCCGCCACCTTGCTGGTGGCAACTTCAGCCCTCGCGCAATTTACTGAACGCACCATCAAGTTCACCAATGGCGTGAACGAAGACCACCCGGTCGGCGTCGGCGTCAAGAAGATGCAGGAAGTGCTGGCCGCCAAGACCGGCGGCAAGATCAAGATCAACGCTTTTTGGGGTGGCGCCGCCGGCGGCGACCTGCCGGCGACGCAGGCGCTGCGCGCGGGCACGCAGGAGATGGTGTGCACCTCCAGTTCGCCGCTGGTCGGCATCGTCAAGGAGCTCGGCGCATTTGACCTGCCGTTCCTGTTTGCCAACGAAAAAGAAGCCGACGCGGTGCTCGATGGCCCGGCCGGTGCCTATTTCAACAAAAAGCTCGAAGACGCCGGCCTGGTCAACCTGGCCTACTGGGAAAACGGCTTTCGCAACCTGACCAACAGCAAGCGCCCGGTAGCGAAGGCGGAAGATTTTGACGGCGTCAAAGTGCGCGTGATGCAGAACAACATCTTCCTCGACACCTTCAAGACGCTGGGCACCAACGCCGTGCCGATGGCCTTTGGCGAAGTGTTCACCGCGCTGGAAACCAAGACCATTGATGGCCAGGAAAACCCGTTCGTCACCATTGAGACCTCCAAGTTCAATGAAGTGCAGAAGTACCTCAGCGTCACGCGCCATGCCTACACTCCGTTTTTGGTGCTGTACAGCAAGAAGCTGTGGGACCAGTTGAACCCGCAGGAGCAGGCCGTGTTGCGTGAAGCGGCACTGGAAGGCCAGAAGGTGCAACGGGCCGCCAACCGCAGCCTGAATGAAAAATCGCTCACCAGCCTGAAAGCCAAAGGCATGCAGGTCAATGAGGTCAGTCCGGCCGAGCAGCGTCGCATGTTCGAGAAAGTCAAGCCGGTCTATGACCGCAACGTGCCGACCATCGGTGCCGAGGCCGTTACCAAGGTGCTTGATGCCTTGAAGAAAGCCCGCGGCGGCTAAGCGCGTGTGAGCAGTGCGGGCCGCCGGGGGTAACTCTTGCGGCCTTTCTGTTGCGTCTGTCTGGAGCTTCCAATTGAAAATC
>JAKFXU010000451.1 GCA_021731215.1 Rhodoferax sp. | reverse complement strand
GACCGCGTCAGAGGCGCAGGCTCTGCGTCAGCGCCAGCCTTCGGTTTCGCCCTGGCGGGTGGTGGCTTGGCAGGCGCTGGTGGGGGTGCTGGTGGCCTTGCTGGCCTGGGGCGTTACCGCCAGGCCGGCGGCGGCTTGGTCGGCGGGTTACGGTGCGCTGGCAGTGGTGATTCCGGCGGCGGTATTTGTTCGCGGACTCGCTCGCCAGCGGCAGGTGTCGAGCCCGGGTTCCGCTTTAGGCGGTTTTTTTGTGTGGGAAATGGTCAAGATTGTCTTGACCGTGGCGATGCTGGTGGCGGCGCCACGGCTGATTGCGGATTTAAGTTGGCTGGCTTTGCTGGCTGGGTTTGTGGTGACGATGAAGGTGTACTGGGTGGCCATGTGGCTGCACTCAGCACGCAAAAAGTCGGTCGCAAAGATTTAACGTATTGACTAACTGGTGACCTATGGCAACTGCTGAAAATGCTGGAACAAACGCCCCAACGGCCGGGGGCTACATCCAGCACCATTTGCAACACCTGCAAATGGACTTCTCATTTCAAGGCGTCAAGCAGACGAGCATTGTTGACTTCAGCCTCTTCAACCTGGATTCGCTGTTCTTCTCGGTGTTGCTGGGGGTGATTGGCTGTTTTCTCATGTGGCGCGCCGCCGCCAGGGCAACCTCAGGTGTGCCGGGGCGCTTTCAGGCGGCAGTCGAAATTCTGGTTGAAATGGTCGAATCCCAGGCCAAGGTCGTGATCCACAACGCCACCAGCCGCAAACTGGTGTCACCGCTTGCGCTGACGGTGTTTGTCTGGATCTTTTTGATGAATTTTATGGACATGCTGCCAGTCGATGCGCTGCCAGTGCTGTGGCATAGCATGGGGCCGGCGCTCGGGTTCAAAGACTATATGCGGGTGGTGCCGACGGCCGATCTCTCGACCACCCTGGGCTTGTCGACGAGCGTGTTGCTGATTTGCCTGTTTTACAGCGTCAAGATCAAAGGCCTGGGCGGCTGGACGCATGAGTTGGTGGCCGCGCCTTTTGGCAACAAGTTCTACCTGTACCCGATCAATTTCTTGATGCAATTGATTGAATTTGCCGCCAAGACGGTTTCGCATGGCATGCGGTTATTCGGCAACATGTTTGCCGGCGAATTGATTTTCATGTTGATCGCCTTGATGGGTGGCGCATGGGCCTGGCAACTCAATCCTCTTGCAGGCGGGTTTTGGCTGGGATTCGGGCATGTGATTGCCGGCACGGTGTGGAGCATTTTCCACATTCTGGTGATCACGCTGCAAGCCTTCATCTTCATGATGTTGACGCTGATTTATGTGGGGCAGGCCCACGATTCGCACTGATCGTTTTTTCTTTTTCTTTTTCTTTTTCTTTTCTGTACTTTAGGAGCAATCATGGAAAACATTCTCGGCCTCGTCGCACTGGCTTGCGGCATCATCGTTGGCTTGGGCGCAATGGGCGCATCAATCGGCATCGCGCTGATGGGTGGCAAGTTCCTGGAAGCCTCGGCGCGCCAGCCTGAACTGATGAATGAGCTGCAAACCAAGATGTTCATCTTGGCCGGTCTGATTGACGCGGCTTTCCTGATTGGCGTGGCTATCGCTCTGTTGTTTGCGTTTGCCCAGCCTTTCTCGCTCTGATTTTGGCTAAGCTTTCACGCTTGAAAGGGAATAAGCTGTGAACATCAACGCAACCCTGTTCCTGCAGGCGATCGTTTTTGCGATTCTGGTTTGGTTCACGATGAAATTCGTGTGGCCGCCGATCGCCAAAGCGCTGGACGAACGGGCGCAGAAAATCGCAGACGGCCTGGCCGCTGCTGATAAGGCCAAGTCTGAACTTTCTTCCGCTAGCAAGCGGGTGGAGGCGGAGTTGGCAACATCGCGCACCGAAACCACGGCACGCCTGGCGGATGCCGAGCGGCGTGGCCAGGTCATCGTTGACGAAGCCAAGGCCAAGGCCACTGAAGAGGGCAACAAGATCATTGCTGCAGCCAAGCTGGAGGCGCAACAGCAAAGCACCAAGGCACGCGAGGTGCTGCGTGAGCAGGTGGCGGCGTTGGCGGTCAAGGGCGCCGAGCAGATTTTGCGCAAGGAAGTCAATGCGAGCGTCCATGCTGACTTGCTTGGTCGTTTGAAGACCGAGCTGTAAGAGGATCACCATGGCTGAACTTGCCACCATTGCCCGCCCTTACGCCGAAGCCTTGTTCAAGGCGACCGCCTCCGACTTGAATGCGGCGGCGCTCTGGGTCGAGGCCTTGCAGCAGGTCGCGGAAAATCCGCAACTGCTGCAATTCTCTGACAACCCCAACGTCACTGCGGACCAGGTGTTTGATGTGATTGCCGGCGTGGCTCAAGTGGCTTTGCCGGAGATGGCCAAAAACTTTCTGCGCACCGTCATTGACAACGGACGTCTGAATGCTTTGCCAGAAATTGCGGCGCAATTTAGAACGCTCAAGAACGCCCGCAGCGGCTCTTCCGACGCGGTGGTCTACAGTGCGTTCGCGATTGACAGTGCGGCCTTGGCCGAAGTCGCCGCCATGCTGGAGCAACGCTTTGCGCGCAAGCTCAACGTGACGGTCCAATTGCAGCCCGAACTGATCGGCGGCATTCGCGTGGTGGTGGGTGACGAGGTTCTTGACACTTCTGTCAAAGCCCGTCTGGAACAAATGAAAGTGGCATTGACGGCCTGAGGCGAAAGCCCCGGTTGTGTAAGCCCAATTAACGAAAGAAGGAAAGAGTCATGCAACTCAATCCCGCAGAAATTTCTGAACTGATCAAGAGCCGAATCGAGGGCCTGTCCGCCAGCGCCAACATTCGCAATCAGGGTACTGTTGTGTCCGTGACCGACGGTATTTGCCGCATTCATGGCCTGTCCGACGTGATGCAGGGCGAGATGCTCGAATTCCCGGCCGGCAGCGATGGCTTGCCCACCTACGGCCTGGCGCTCAATCTGGAGCGCGACTCGGTCGGCTCCGTGATTCTGGGCGAGTACGAGCACATCTCCGAAGGCGACACCGTCAAATGCACGGGTCGTATTCTGGAAGTGCCGGTCGGCCCCGAGCTCAAAGGCCGCGTGGTCAACGCGCTGGGCCAGCCGATCGACGGTAAGGGCCCGATCAACGCCAAGATGACCGACGTGATTGAGAAAGTCGCACCGGGCGTGATTGCACGCCAATCGGTCAGCCAGCCGATGCAAACCGGTCTGAAGTCGATTGACTCCATGGTGCCAATCGGTCGCGGTCAGCGCGAGCTGATCATCGGCGACCGCCAGACCGGTAAATCAGCGGTCGCGATCGACGCCATCATCAACCAAAAGGGTCAGAACATGACCTGCGTTTATGTCGCGATTGGCCAGAAGGCCTCCAGCGTCAAGAACGTGGTGCGCGCGCTGGAGCAAGCCGGCGCGATGGAGTACACCATTGTGGTGGCTGCTACCGCTTCCGAGTCGGCCGCCATGCAGTTCGTGTCGGCCTATTCCGGCTGCACCATGGGCGAGTACTTTCGCGACCGCGGCGAAGACGCGCTGATCGTGTACGACGACCTAAGCAAACAAGCGGTGGCCTACCGCCAGGTTTCGCTGTTGCTGCGTCGCCCACCGGGCCGCGAAGCCTACCCCGGCGACGTGTTCTATCTCCACAGCCGTCTGTTGGAACGCGCCGCCCGCGTCAACGAGAAGTATGTCGAAGACTTCACCAAAGGTGCCGTCAAGGGCAAGACCGGTTCCCTGACCGCGCTGCCAATCATTGAAACGCAAGCCGGTGACGTGTCGGCCTTTGTGCCGACCAATGTGATCTCGATCACCGACGGCCAGATTTTCCTGGAAACCTCGCTCTTCAACGCCGGTATCCGCCCCGCCATCAACGCCGGTATTTCGGTGTCGCGCGTCGGCGGCGCGGCCCAGACCAAGCTGATCAAGAACCTGTCCGGTGGTATCCGTACCGACC
>JAKFXU010000453.1 GCA_021731215.1 Rhodoferax sp. | reverse complement strand
GGATTCAGCCTTGGTAAAGTTTGCTCGCCAGATAACCGGCCTGCGCCCGCCGTATCGCCACCAGCAGCACCGCGCTGGCGGGCAGGGCCACCAGCACGCCAACAAAGCCGAACAACTGTCCAAACGCCAGCAGGGCAAAGATCACCGCCAGCGGATGCAGGCCGATGCGCTCGCCCACCAGTCGCGGCGTCAGGAACAGGCTTTCGATCAGTTGGCCCAACCCGTACACCACCGCCACCATCAGCAGCGCCTTGGTCGGCCCGGCCGTGGCCGCAAACTCGAGCAAACCCGCCAGCAGGGCCAGCATCAGGCCCAGGCCAAAGCCCACGTACGGCACAAACATGGCCAGCCCGGTAAAAATGCCGATCGGCAACGCCAGATCCAAACCAAACAAAGCCAGCCCGGCGCTGTAGAACACGGCCATCGCCAGCATCACCAGCAACTGGCCGCGCAGGTACTGGCCCAACACCGCATCCGCTTCATCCATGAAACGGTCGTAGGCCGCGCGCAGGTGCGGTGGCACAAAGGCCAGCACGCGGGCCACAAACTGGTGCCAGTCCATCAGCAGATAGAACAAAGCCACGGGAATCAGCACGGCGTTGCCAAAAATGGCCAGCGCCACGCTGCCCCCCAGCTTGAGCGAGGTCATGACGGAAGCAAAGGAGTCTTCCACATTGGCGCTGAGGTATTTCAGGGCAAACGCCTTGATACTGGCCACGTCGAGGGACAAGGTGACGCCAAACTGGGCCAGCAACGGCTTGAGCAACGCATCCAGGCCATCGAGCAGCAGCGGCACCTGCTCGCGCAGCAGAGGCAACTCCTTGGCCAGCACTGGCACGATCAGCAACATGACCCCCAGCAGCGCAACCAGGAACAGGAGTTCAACCAGCAGCACCGCCAGCACGCGCGGCAGGCGGCCACGACCGGCGTTGTCGAGCCAGTCCACCAGCGGCGTCAGGGCATAGGCCAAAATCGCGGCCACGACAAAGGGTGTGAGCACGGGCGCCAGCAGCCACAGGGCAAACGCCATGCTGACGGCTAGCAGGCTCCAGGTCGCGGCTCTTTTTTGAGTAGAAGTAAATTGCATGTGGAGGGGTCAGGACAAACCCGTAAAATCTGGGCAAATTCTATCGGGCTCTGTCGAGGCGCCCGGGCTGGCGCACTTATCCTCGCACTTTACATGACCCTACCTAACGCTTCCTCCCCCCTTTCCTACAAAGATGCCGGTGTCGACATTGACGCCGGCGACGCGCTGATCGAGCGCATCAAGCCGCTGGCCAAAAAAACGATGCGCGAGGGCGTGCTGGCCGGCATCGGCGGCTTTGGCGCCCTGTTTGAAGTGCCCAAACGCTATCAAGAGCCAGTGCTGGTCAGCGGCACCGATGGTGTCGGCACCAAGCTCAAACTGGCCTTCGAGTGGGCCATGCACGACACGGTCGGCATCGACCTGGTGGCCATGAGCGTCAACGACGTGCTGGTGCAAGGCGCCGAGCCGCTGTTTTTCCTGGACTACTTCGCCTGCGGCAAGCTCGATGTGGACACTGCCGCCGCCGTGGTCGGCGGCATCGCCCGCGGCTGTGAGCTGTCGGGCTGCGCGCTGATCGGCGGTGAAACCGCTGAAATGCCCGGCATGTACCCGGCCGGTGAATACGATCTGGCCGGCTTCTGTGTTGGCGCGGTCGAAAAATCGAAAATCCTGACCGGCCAGAACGTGAGCGTGGGCGACGTGGTGCTGGGTCTAGCCTCGAGTGGCGTGCATTCCAACGGTTTCAGCCTGGTGCGCAAGTGCATTGAACGCGCCGGCGCCAACACCCCGGCCACGCTGGACGGCCAGCCGTTCAAGCAGGCCCTGATGGCGCCAACCCGCCTGTATGTCAAAAACGTGCTGGCCGCCCTCGCCCAATACCCATCGGCGCCGGGGTCGCCGGCCGGCATCAAGGCGCTGGCCCACATCACCGGCGGCGGCTTGCTGGAGAACATTCCGCGCGTGCTGCCCGAAGGCATGGCGGCGCATCTGAATAAAGGCAGTTGGCCGCAGACCGAGTTGTTTGCCTGGCTGCAAGCCACCGCCGGCATTGACGACTTGGAGATGAACCGCACCTTCAACAACGGCATCGGCATGGTGGTGGTGATCGATGCCGCCAGCGCGCCCGCCTGCGCCGCCACCCTGCGCGCCGCCGGCGAGCAGGTGTACCCCATCGGCGTCATCGCCGCGCGCGCGGACGGTGCCGCTGTGGTGGTGAGCTAAACCAGGGTCGGGCGTGTCGAGCCAGACCCAGGCGCTGCGACACATTCCGTCCGGCGTCTGGGCGCTGGGCTTTGTCAGCCTGCTGATGGACATCTCGTCGGAGATGATTCACAGCCTGCTGCCGGTCTTCATGGTCAGCACGCTGGGCGTCAGTGTGCTGGTGGTCGGCCTGATTGAAGGCGCGGCCGAGGCCACCGCGCTGATGGTCAAAGTTTTTTCCGGTGCTTTAAGCGACTACTGGGGCAAGCGCAAACCACTCGCTGTTCTGGGTTATAGCCTGGGCGCCTTGTCCAAACCGCTGTTTGCCCTGGCCAGCAGCGCCGGGCTGGTGCTGACGGCACGCCTGGCCGACCGCGTCGGCAAAGGCATACGCGGGGCGCCGCGCGACGCGCTGGTGGCCGACCTCGCGCCGCCCGCGCTGCGCGGCGCCGCGTTTGGCTTGCGCCAGGCGCTCGACACCGTCGGCGCCTTCCTCGGCCCCTTGATCGCCATCGGGCTGATGCTGTTGTGGGCCAACGATTTCCGCGCCGTGTTCTGGGCCGCCACCGTCCCTGCGTTGCTGTGTGTGGCGCTGCTGATTTTTGGGGTGCGCGAGCCCGAGCGGCCGACAAGTGCGGTTCGCACCAATCCGATCAGCCGCGTCAATCTGGCGCGCCTGGGTGCCGGCTACTGGTGGGTGGTGATGATTGGCGCGGTGTTCACGCTGGCGCGCTTCAGCGAGGCGTTTCTGGTGTTGCGCGCGCAACAGGGTGGCCTGGGCCTGGCCTGGACGCCGCTGGTGCTGATCGGCATGAACCTGATTTACGCCGGCTTCGCCTACCCGTTTGGCAAACTCGCCGACCGGGTCAGCCACACCACCCTGCTGGCCTGGGGGCTGCTGCTGCTGATCGGCGCCGACGCCCTGCTGGCCTACAGCAACAACGGGGGCTGGTTCTGGGCCGGCATTGCGCTGTGGGGCCTGCACATGGCGATGACGCAAGGCTTGTTGGCCACCATGGTGGCCAACGCCGCGCCCGAGGATTTGCGCGGCACCGCCTATGGTTTTTTCAATCTCATGAGCGGGCTGGCTCTGCTGGTGGCCAGCGCGCTGGCGGGTTTGCTGTGGGACCAGTTGGGTGCGGCTTTCACCTTTGTCGCGGGTATCGTCTTCAGCCTCGCGGCCCTGGTTTTGCTGTGGCTGCGCCCGGTCGGCAAGAACTAGGAGCCTGTCGGGCTTTGGTCGTCGAGAGCGAAAATTGGCCCCAGTGAGGACAGTTTTTACCGGATTTGCAGGCCCATAGCCCCGCTATGGGTCAAAAAGACGGTGAAAAATGGACCGTTGCGGTCAATTTGCAGCCGACGATTCCAAAGTCCGACAGGCTCCTAGCCATCGGCTTCTAAACGGTAGCGTAAAGCGCGATGTTTCACAGGGCCTGTGTTATTTTTTACGCTTGATTTTGTCCTGCAGCTCGCGGTAGCGCGGCAGCCGCTCGCCGCCCAGCGCCACTGCTTTTTCGATCGCAGCACGGGCCTGCGCCGTTTCCCCCGCCTCCAGCAACACCTGCGCCAGATTGTTCCAGCCATCGGCAAAGTCAGGGTGCAACTGAACCGCCGTGCGGTAGGCCTGGATGGCGCGCTCGCGCTGACCCAAGGCGTAGGCGGTGTTGCCCGCGCCCAGCAGTGCCGCACGCTCGCTCGGCCACCTTCCCAGAGCGCCTATGCAT
>JAKFXU010000454.1 GCA_021731215.1 Rhodoferax sp. | reverse complement strand
TGATCCCAGATTGTCCATTGGGGTTTGGAGGGTAGGTGGATGCAGTGGCGAGGCAGTTTTGTCCTGACTGAGGCGTCCATAGCTTGGGCTATGGACAACGAAGAAGGGCAAAAATGGCCGCCAATGCGCCGCCTGCACCCAAACAGCACCGCAGGTGCGCCTAATGGACAATCTGGGTTTATTGCAAGACTTGGCCGTCGGGCTCCTGTGGGTCGTTTTAGAATCAGCGCAGCCCCTCGCGGCACCCAACCTCGTCACCGAATCATGCCTCGACCCCACACCATGTACATTGCCCAACAATGTTCAATCCCGCGCTTGGCGTGGTCTGAGAATGCCCCAGCATGAGCACCACGCAATTGCTTGCTCTGGAAGCCATCACCACCCGTATTTGCGTGCTGCGCGAGCAAAGGGTCTTGCTTGACCGCGATTTGGCCGCTCTCTACGACGTGACGACCAAGCGCTTCAATGAGCAGGTCAAGCGCAATTTGGCGCGATTCCCGGCGGACTTCATTTTTCAGCTGACAGCCGAGGAAGAAGTTTCTTTAAGGTCGCAAATTGCGACCTTAAAGAGCGGGCGGGGGGCACACCGCAAGTATTTACCTTATGCGTTCTCCGAGCACGGCGCGGTGATGGCCGCGATGGTGCTTAACAGCCCGCGTGCGGTCGAGGTGTCGGTCTTTGTAGTACGGGCCTTTGTGCAACTCAAGGCGCTGGCTATCACGCATCAGGATTTGGCGAAGCGGCTGGACGCACTGGAGGAGAAGACGCAATCGCTGGCGATGCAGCACGACACCTTCAGCCACAACACGCGTAATCAATTGCGCCAGGTGTTTGAAGCACTGCGCGAACTCACCGCACCGCCCGAACAACCCAAGCGGACCATTGGGTTTATCGAGCCGCAAGAGCGGAAAAAAGACAAGCCGCCCGGCAGCAAAGCAACCGGCAAGACATCGGCTCTCAAGTAGGCTTGCTGCAGGCGGGTCCGATTCGGGATCGGCGTCGGCGCCAATTCACCCGGCCAACAGCGCCGCATTGCCGCCCGCCGCCGGCCTTGGGACCGGTGCCGCTCAGGCCTTCGCCGCCGAACGGCTGCACGCCGACCACGGCGCCGATCTGGTTGCGGTTGATGTAGGCATTGCCGATGTGGGCGGCTTTGGCCAGCGCCTGCGCCCTGGAATCGATGCGGGTCTGTATGCCTAGGGTCAGGCCATAGCCCAGCGCGTTGATCTGCTCGATCACCGCCAGCGGGTCGCCGCTCCAGCGCACGATGTGCAGCACCGGGCCGAAGAGTTCCTGCTGCAGGTCGACGATGGACTTGACTTCAAAGGCCTGCGGCGGCATCAGATTGGCTATTGAATCATTGCGCGCTCAGGCTGCCGCTAACCTGCCCGATATATATTTTCACTGCACGGCGAACTCAAAACCCTAATGGGAGCCGCGCTTTGGCAGGCGAGCTGGCGCACCGTTTCGCAAGATCTTCCCGCATGCGCTGACCGAGCCGTTCCGAATAACAGGCATAGCTGCCGCGTCCGGCCTGCTTGGCCTGGTACATGGCCAGGTCGGCACAGTGCAGCAGCGCATCGCCGTCCTTCGCGTCATCGGGATAGAACGCCAGGCCCAGACTGCCCCCCGAGTGCACATCCTGTTCCTGCACCCGGTACGGTGCGGCAAACATCGACAGCAGCTTGCCTGCCACACGGATCGCCTCCTCGGTGCTTTCGAGATCGGCCAGCAGAATGGCGAACTCATCGCCGCCAAAACGGGCCAGCGTGTCACTCTCGCGCAAGCTCGAACCCAGGCGGCGCGCCACCTGCATCAGCAGCGCATCGCCACAGGCATGGCCGAAGCTGTCATTGACCACCTTGAAACGGTCCAGATCGAGAAACAGCAAGGCCACCCGGCGCCCGCTGCGCCCGGCGCGAACCAGCGCCCGGTCGAGGTGGTGGCGGAACAGCCAGCGGTTGGGCAGGCCCGTGAGTTCGTCATGGGTTGCCTGGTGGCGCAGCCGTTCTTCCTGACGCTTGTGTTCGGACATATCGCGCATAAAGGCCACCGCATATGGCCGCCCGCCTTCATGCCATTGCCCCAGCGTAATGTCGATCGGGATGCCGGTGCCGTCGCGGCGGTGGAGCTGAAGGTTGGCCACGGCGCCCATCGGACGCAGGCTGGGCTGACGAAAATAACCGCGTATCAGGTCCGCGTGTTTTTCGCGCACGGGCGGCGGCAGGAAGATATCCACCGTCTGCCCCACCAGTTCGCTGGGGTGGTAGCCCGAGAGCTGCTCCATGGCCGGGCTGGCCAGCAGGATGCGCCCGCCCTCATCCACCATCAGAACGCCATCGGGCGCGGCCTCGATCACCGCTTTCTCCCGCTGTGCCTGCCGCCCCAGTTGCGCCATGGGCCGGTGCAGCGCCGCAACTTGAATGGCTTGCAACAGACTGGCATAGGCCGTCACCCGGTAGAGGGAGCCCAGTGCATCGGTCGGCGCCCCGTCATGGAGCAAGTCGAAATACGACGAGGCGGCAAGCAAAAGCAGGGAAAGCACCAGGGCCGCGCGGTTTTCATCAGCCAGTTGCCGGCGGCGAAACCAGAGACCGGCCAGCGTCACGCCGTTGGTCATGATGACGCCTCTTGCCCACCCGGAATGCGGCAAGGCGTCGTTCTGGATTTCTGCCGAAAAAATGCGCGCCCAATCGGGTTGCGCAAAACCCGCGTAGCCCGCAAGCGCAGCAAACCCCAGCACCAGGCCGACGGCCCCGTACCTGTGCCGGACACCGGGCATGGCCGTGGCTGGCAGCGCCACATACGCCAGCAGCCCGAGGGACGCCACGCCGCTGGCGGCCAGCCTGAACAGGCCCTGTGGCCGCGATGCATCGGCGGACATCTTCTCCCCGAAACCACTCTCTGCCACGAGCGCGAAAAATTCGAGCAGGCCCACCCCGAGAAACACGATGCCCAACAACACCGCCGCCGCGCCGCGCGCCGATGCCATGGCCTGGTAACCCGTCAGGAAAACCAGCCACGCCGTCACGACCGAGAGCACACCCAGTGCCAGAGCCACCTCCGGCCGCACGCCAGACAGCAGGAACCAGGAAAACAGGGAAACGGCCGCCAGCAGCAATGCCCAGCCAATAGCACGCCACGGCCTGTGCCCACGCACCGCATGCTCGACGGCCCGGAGTATTGGGGGAGACCGACCGTGGTACATGCTTTCCTTCCTCATTCGCCCATTCCGTTGATAGAAGGATGCGCCTGTACATCCAGACTCCCATCACGAATCTTGACGCCTCCCCCACCCCATGTTTGACGGGATGATACCCCGTATTAACCAAAGTTAATTTGCATGATGACTTTGGGCGATTTTTTGCCAATTCAGCGTGATAGCGTCCCGGCATGCCGACAGAAGACGCCGAAAACCAAGCCGAAGGCTTTGCCCTGCGCTTGCGGGAAGCGTTGCAACAAAAGGGGAAAAAACCCAGTCCCACGGCCCTGGAGCGGGAATTCAACCTGCGTTACCGGGGTCAACCCATCACCATGCATGCCGCCCGCAAGTGGCTGCTTGGATTGGCCCTGCCGACCCAGGACAAGCTGGAGGTTCTGGCACGGTGGCTGGATGTCTCCATCGACTGGCTGCGCTGGGGAAGCGACCCGGACGCAACGACAAGGGAACGAACTTCGTCCGGCCATGACCCAGCCACTTGGTCGGCGCTGGCCAGACAAAGTCGAGCCACCTATGCCGCCCAGGAAGAAAGTTCCCTGCTACAGGACTGGCGATTGCTGGAACCACGCAACCAGCAACTGGCCAGGTCCATCATCGAACTGCTTTTGCGCGATCAGCACCAATCCCGGCCGCAAAAAGCCCAATAAACAGACGACGGCTATCAGGCGCCAACGTCATTGGCCAGACAGCTTCTTGAAGCCGTAGGGTGGGCAAAGCGCAGCGTGCCCACGGAC
>JAKFXU010000455.1 GCA_021731215.1 Rhodoferax sp. | reverse complement strand
ACCGTGATCTGCTCCTGCAGCATCAAGATCAGCCGATCTTTTTCGGCATGGCTTAACTGACTCAGGCTTGATTTGGTTTGCATCGCTGTGAATTGTCGCTGATCGGGCCAAGGGGCTGAGTAGTTACAAAAAATGATACCGCCGAGCGTTGCCGCTCGGCGGTATCTGGACGGTTCAATTATGCCGTGATAGTCAGCCCGCAATCAAGCTGCTGCCAGTTGTGCATGCATTTCCTGGACAGAAATCACATCCAGTTGATCCATGTGCACCATGCCCTGTACCGCCGCCTCGGCCCCGGCAATGGTGGTAAAGGTGGTGACCCGGGCCAGCAAGGCCGAGGTGCGAATCTGACGTGAGTCAGCAATGGCGTTGCGCCGCTCTTCCACGGTGTTGATGACCAAGGAAATCTCGTTGTTCTTGATCATGTCCACAATGTGCGGCCGACCCTCGGTCACCTTGTTGACAATCGCGCACGGCACACCAGCGGCGTTCATGGCGGCGGCGGTGCCTTTGGTTGCCAGCACGGTAAAACCCATGGCCACCAGCGCCCGAGCCACCTCGATGGCGCGTGCTTTGTCGTTGTTCTTGACCGAGATGAAGACCTTGCCTGAGCGTGGCAATTTGGTGCCAGCTCCCATTTGCGATTTCACAAAGGCCTCGCCGAAGGTCTTGCCCACGCCCATCACCTCACCCGTCGACTTCATCTCCGGGCCCAGAATCGTGTCCACGCCGGGGAACTTGACAAAGGGGAACACCGCTTCCTTCACGCTGAAGTAGGGTGGTGTCACTTCCTTGCGGATGCCCTGCGCTGCCAGCGACTGGCCTACCATGCAGCGCGCGGCCACTTTGGCCAGTTGAATGCCGGTGGCCTTGGATACAAAGGGCACGGTACGCGAGGCGCGCGGGTTGACTTCCAACACGTAAATCACGTCTTGCCCATCAATGTTCTGAATCGCAAACTGCACATTCATCAAACCCACAACATTCAGAGCTTTGGCCATGGCAGCGGTCTGGCGCTTGATCTCTGTCACCGTCTCCGCGCTCAGGCTATAGGGTGGCAGCGAGCAGGCCGAGTCGCCGCTGTGCACGCCGGCCTGCTCGATGTGCTCCATGACGCCGCCGATAAAGGTGGCGCCTTCGACGCCATCGGAACCCGCATCCCGGATGCAATCCACATCGCACTCGATGGCATCGTTCAGGAACCGGTCCAGCAGCACCGGTGAGTCGTGACTGACCTTGACCGCTTCGCGCATGTAACGCTCCAGGTCGCGCTGCTCATGCACGATTTCCATGGCGCGCCCACCCAGCACATAACTGGGGCGCACCACCAGCGGGTAGCCCAGTGCCGCTGCTTTTTCCAGCGCCTCAGGTTCGGTGCGGGCGGTGGCATTGGGCGGCTGGCGCAGGCCCAGTTCGTGCAGCAGCTTCTGGAAACGCTCGCGGTCTTCGGCCGCGTCAATCATGTCGGGCGAGGTGCCGATAATGGGCACGCCATTGGCTTCCAGATCCAGCGCCAGCTTGAGCGGCGTCTGACCGCCGTACTGCACGATCACGCCCAACGGCTTTTCCTTGTCCACGATTTCGAGCACGTCTTCGAGCGTGAGCGGCTCGAAATAGAGGCGGTCCGAGGTGTCGTAATCGGTCGAGACGGTCTCGGGGTTGCAGTTGACCATGATGGTCTCATAGCCATCCTCGCGCAGGGCCAGCGCCGCGTGCACGCAGCAGTAGTCGAACTCGATGCCCTGGCCAATGCGGTTCGGGCCGCCGCCCAGCACCATGATTTTCTTCTTGGTCGTAGGGGCTGCTTCGCACTCGGAGCCCTCGGCCTCGTAGGTGGAGTACAGATAGGCGGTGTTGGTGGCGAACTCTGCCGCGCAGGTGTCAACCCGCTTGTACACCGGGCGCACACCCAAGGCATGGCGCTTCTCGCGAATGGCGGTATCGGTGGTCTTGAACTGGCGCGCCAGACGGCGATCCGAAAAACCCTTTTGCTTGAGTGCCCGCAGGGTGGGTGCATCGATGCGGTCCAGGGCGGTGCCGCCGTCAGGCAGCGGCAGGCGCTCGATCTCCAGCTCGATCTTGACGATCTGCTCAATCTGCACCAAAAACCAGGGGTCAATCTTGGTCAGCGCAAACACCTCCTCGACGCTCCAGCCGGCCGCAAAGGCGTCGCCTACATACCAGATGCGTTCCGGGCCAGGTTCGCCGAGTTCCTTCTCCAACACTTCCCGATCCTGGGTTTTCTCGTTCATGCCATCGACGCCGACCTCCAGGCCGCGCAGGGCTTTCTGGAACGATTCCTGGAAGGTGCGGCCCATGGCCATGACCTCACCGACCGATTTCATTTGCGTGGTCAGGCGGCTGTCGGCGGCCGGAAATTTCTCGAACGCAAAACGCGGAATCTTGGTCACCACGTAATCAATGCTGGGCTCGAAGCTGGCGGGCGTGGCACCGCCGGTAATGTCGTTGCGCAGCTCGTCCAGCGTGTAGCCCACGGCCAGTTTGGCGGCGACCTTGGCAATCGGAAAACCGGTGGCCTTGGAGGCCAGCGCCGAGGAGCGCGAGACACGCGGATTCATCTCGATCACCACCATGCGTCCGTCTTCGGGGTTGATGGCAAACTGCACGTTGGAGCCGCCGGTGTCGACGCCAATTTCACGCAGCACCGCCAGACTGGCGTTGCGCAGAATCTGGTATTCCTTGTCGGTCAGGGTCTGCGCCGGCGCCACCGTGATGGAGTCGCCGGTGTGCACGCCCATCGGGTCTAGATTTTCGATCGAGCAGACGATGATGCAGTTGTCCGCCTTGTCGCGCACCACTTCCATCTCATATTCTTTCCAGCCCAGCAGCGACTCCTCGATCAACAGCTCGGTGGTCGGCGAGGCTTCCAGGCCGCGCTTGCAGATCACCTCAAATTCCTCCGGGTTGTAGGCGATGCCACCGCCGGTGCCGCCAAGCGTGAAACTGGGGCGAATCACGGTGGGAAAACCCAGGGTCTTCTGCACGCCCCACGCCTCGTCCATGCTGTGCGCAATGCCTGAGCGGGCCGAACCCAGTCCGATCTTGGTCATGGCGTCCTTGAACTTCAGGCGGTCTTCGGCCTTGTCGATCGCTTCGGGGCTGGCGCCAATCAGTTCGACCTTGTATTTTTCCAGCACGCCGTGGTGCCACAGGTCGAGTGCGCAATTGAGCGCGGTCTGGCCACCCATGGTGGGCAGGATCGCGTCGGGGCGCTCCTTGGCGATGATCTTCTCGACCGTCTGCCAGGTAATCGGCTCAATGTAGGTGACATCCGCCGTGGCCGGGTCGGTCATGATCGTGGCCGGATTGCTGTTGATCAGAATGACTTTGTAGCCCTCTTCGCGCAGCGCCTTGCAGGCCTGCACGCCGGAGTAATCGAACTCGCAGGCCTGGCCGATGATGATCGGACCGGCGCCGATGATGAGAATGCTTTTGAGGTCGGTGCGCTTAGGCATTCTGGTTCTCCTGGGCCATCGCCATCAGCGCGGTGAAGCGGTCAAACAAATAGGCAATATCGTGCGGGCCGGGGGACGCTTCCGGGTGGCCCTGAAAGCAAAACGCCGGCTTATCGGTGCGCTCCAGGCCCTGCAGCGTGCCGTCGAACAGGCTGCTGTGGGTGGCGCGCAGATGGCTCGGCAGGGTGGTCGCGTCCACCGCAAAACCGTGGTTCTGGCTGGTGATGCTGACGCGCCCGCTGTCGAGGTCTTTGACCGGATGATTGGCGCCGTGGTGGCCAAATTTCATCTTGAAGGTCTTGGCACCCGAAGCCAGCGCCATGATCTGATGCCCCAGACAAATACCAAAAATCGGAATGCCGGTTTCAATCAACTCAGCCACTGCGGCGATGGCGTAGTCACAAGGCTGGGGGTCGCCTGGGCCATTGCTCAAGAAGATGCCATCCGGCTGGTGCTTGAGCACCTCGGCGGCGCTGGTT
>JAKFXU010000055.1 GCA_021731215.1 Rhodoferax sp. | reverse complement strand
TTTGCACGCTGCGCGCCGCCACCGCCATGGTGACATCGAGCAGCGTCATGAGCGCGCCGCCATGCGTGACGGCAAACGAATTGAGGTGCTCCGGCTTGGGCGCGTAGCCCAGTTCGGACAAGCCCCCCTCAAACAGCCTGAGCTCAAAGCCGAGGTGATCGACAAACGGAATGGCAACGCCGAAGTTCATCGCTCTAGCCTCCCGTGACGACGCTGACGCCGCCGTCCACCGCCAGCCACTGGCCGGTGATGTGCTTGCCGGCGTCGGACGCGTACAGCACACACAGGCCCTTGAGGTCTTCATCATCGCCCAGACGTTTGAGCGGCGCATGGGCTGCCAGCTTTTCCTCGCCCAGTGCCGCCAGCGTGCCCATCGTCATCTTGCTCGGGAAAAAGCCGGGGCAGATGGCGTTGACGGTGATGTTGTACTTGCCCCATTCCGCTGCCAGCGCGCGCGTGAAATTGATCACGGCGCCCTTGGATGTGTTGTAGGCGATGGTGGTCATCCCGGGCGGGTTGCCGCCCAGACCGGCGATCGACGCCACGTTGATGATGCGTCCCGAGCGGCGCTCAATCATGCTCTTTTTGGCAATGATCTGGCTCAGGATGAAGTAGCCGCGCACGTTGAGGTTCATCACCTTGTCCCAGGCCTCGATCGGGTGATCTTCCGCCGGGGCGCCCCAGGCGGCGCCGGCGTTGTTGACCAGAATGTCCACATCGCCCATGCGCTGCAGCGTCTCGTCGGCAAGACGGCGAATTTCGGCCTCTTTGGCGCAATCGGCGGCGACCCAGCGCGCATCAATACCAGCCGCCTGCAGTTCAGCGGTGGCCTGCTCCAGGTCTTCGGCCTTGCGCGAGCTGAGCATGATGCGCGCGCCGGCTTCGCCCAGCGCATGCGCCATCTGCAGGCCCAGGCCGCGCGAGCCGCCGGTCACCAGGGCGGTCTTGCCGCTGAGGTCAAAAAGTTGCTGAATGGTGCGGGTCATGTTGGATGTCTCCTGAAGGCGGCGATGAAGAGGCAAAAGCCCATTTTGCAGGAATTTACGGGTTTCACTCGGCGCTGACTGTCTCACTGGCGATAGCGCCAAGCGCAGCGCCCGCCGGACTCGTCTCAAGCGCTCAGGCCTGGTTCCTTACGCGGCGCGCACAGCAACACCACGGCCCGGGCCTGCATGGCCTCGCCCTGCCCGACCGGCCCCATTTTTTCGGCGGTCTTGGCCTTGACGTTGACTTGATCGAGATCGAGCGCCAGCGCCTGGGCGATGCGCTGGCACATGGCTGGAATATGGGACATCAATTTGGGCGCCTGGGCGATCACGGTGCTGTCCACGTTGGCGATTTCAAAGCCTTTTTCGCGCACGCGGCGGGCTGCCTCGCGCAGCAGCAGCAGCGAGTCGGCGCCACTGAAACGCGCATCGGTGTCCGGAAAATGCCGGCCAATGTCGCCCAGCGCGGCGGCGCCCAGCAAGGCATCGGTGATGGCGTGCAACAGCACATCCGCATCCGAATGGCCAAGCAAACCCAGATGAAACGGAATCTCGACGCCGCCGAGCATGAGTTTTCGCCCGGCCACCAGGGCGTGTACATCCCAGCCTTCACCGATTCTGAAGTTCATTTTTTAAACCTTGAAAACATCATTGACGCGGCCACGGCCTGACCGCTGGCATCCACCGCCCGGCCTGGGTCAAGCCGATAGTTGAAGCCCTCGCGCTTGGGCTGCCCGGCAAAGCAATCTGCCACGACTTCGACGGCATTGGTCTGGTAGGCCTGTTTTTTGAATTTGAGTTTCATGTTTTTGCCGCTGGCGCTGCAGCCTGTGCAGCCAGCAGCCCGCTGGGCTTCTGCCACAGTGGCTTTGTCACCTACCGTGTCTTGCAGTCTGCCAAAGCGGGAAACAAACGCATCCAAACGCTCGGCCAGAATGGGATCAAGCTCAATTTTTTTCGCTTCTTCAATGGTGAACAGATGGCCAAACAAACGGCCATCGGTACCCTGCAGGTGCTGGCACTCTTTGTCGGTCACGCGCACCAAAAATTCGAGTCGCGCGGTTTGTGAGGGTGTGATTCTCATAAACGAATACCTTCTGCAAGTGCGATGGTGTGAATGGGTAAATGCATCAGATTGGGGGCTTTAATCAGCACGTCCACCTTGCGGCCATACATCGCACGAGATACCCGTGCGGCAAGCCGGGCCGATAGCTGTGCGGGTTCAGCCACCGGTGCGTCCAACTCCAACAGCAAGTCCACATCGCCACCCCGCTCATCGTCACGCACACGCGAACCAAACAGCCAGACACGCGCTGTACTCCCGGCAAGCTGGGATGCGCCCTGGCGGATGGCGGCAATTTGTTCAGGGGTGATACGCATGGCTCAATAGTACGCGGACGGTTAAATCGTTTTGACTTCGGTGCCAGGCGACATCAGCTTGAATATTTGCTCAACGTTGATCTTGACGCTGTCGCTGGCAAAGCCCGCATCGCGGAACACGGCGCACAATGGTTCGCGCTTGGCAAGCAGCTTGACGAATTCCTCGCTGACACCGGTCTCATTGTTGGCGACCATGCGATTTCCCGCATCGTCTTTCTGGTTGGACCTCAAAAGATACGATGCCGCATCGTCACTGAAATCATCGTCGTAAATAAACTCATGTCCCGTGTTGTACGGCGGGTCGATGTAAATCATCTTGACCTTGTTCAGGCAGGTCTCTTGCAGCAGTTTGAGCGCGTCGAGGTTGTTACCCTCAATGAACAGGTTTTGCGTGGTGTCAAAGTCCACGCTCTCCGCGCGGCATGGGCGCAGCGTTTTGGCAATGGGCGCATTGGCGGTCAGCAAGGCCTCCCGCTTGCCGGGCCAGTTGAGCTGGTAACGCTCTTGCGGGCCTTCCACGATGGAAGTGGACAGATCCTGGCGCAATTGATCAAAGTCGATGCTGCGTTTCACCACACCGTTCGCATCGCGCGCCTCGGCGACGCAGTTCGGGAAAAGCTGGGCCAGCTTGTCGATATTGGCCTGGGTCAGGTCGGGGCTGTGCAGTTTTAGTTTTTGCATGGCTAAATTTTGTCTTTGATGAGCTGGCGACCCTTAGGTGTGAGGCGGTATTTTTGCTTGCTGCTGGTGGGCTTGTCGGGCAGCGTCATGGCGATGATTCGCGCTTTTAGCGCGGGAAGCAGCCAGACTTTTCGGAAGTTCTCCTCGTCTTTCAGGCCCAGCGCGGCCTGCAGTGCTTCGCGTGACATTTCGCCCTGTTGAAGCACCTGCGCCATGCGGACTTCCGGGGTGACTTCCGGGGTAGCTGTTACTTGCTCTGCTACTTGCACGGTTTCGCCACCCACATGCGACAGCGCCAGCTCCGGCTTGCGCCAGATGGTGGTGACAAAGCCGTCGGTCAGGCTGAAGCTGGGCTCTTGCAAGCCGTGCGCGGTGCAGCGCGCAATCATGTCGCCCGTGACATAAATGAGCCGCGCTTTGTGCAATTCGGTGGCGCGGTTGAATTCATGTTCCGTGGGTGAAACGCCTTGGGAATCCTCAAAACCGTAGCCGTCACCGAACAGGCCCAGATAGATATCGCAGGCGGCCAGCGATGCACGCAGGAGCGCAAACTCTTTTTGCACGCTGCTGATGAAGATGCGTTTCATGGGATTGCGTTGGCGGGTGTCATCACGCTTAACCCCTCAAAGTAGTTGCGGAAAAAGCCGGTATCGGTGGTCAGCAACGCATCGGCCTGCTTTGTAGCGTGGGCACCAATCAAAAAGTCGGGCGCCACCCGCTCGCGCGGCCCTTTGTTGCGAGCGTAGCCGCGCATGATGCGCGCCGCCTCCAGGGCAGAATCCATGCTCAAAGGGTCATGGTCGATCTGGCAGTCGGCCAGAAAGTCGCGCAGGTCTTGCTCATTGGCAAAGTAGCGCCCCAGCTCGGCCACCACCACGGCGCACACGCACGCGCCGCCCTGGGCCAGCGC
>JAKFXU010000088.1 GCA_021731215.1 Rhodoferax sp. | reverse complement strand
AGATAAACCACCGGCGCCGAGCTCAGCAGCAGCGCCCAAAGAAAGGCACGCACCCAGGGCATGCTGGCATGGCGGTGCCAGCCCGCCACCTGATGGCAAAACAGGGCAGCGCAACAAATCCAGCCGTCGTAAGCGAAGTTCTGCAGCATCCCCCACCAGGGCCACGCCAGCGGAGGATGGGTCAAAAACACCTCGCTCAGGCGCTCGACCCAGAACAGTTCGGCCACCGCGGCGCTGAGGTAAATGCCATCGCGCCTGACACCCCCGGCCGGACCCTGGTCGCTTTGTGTCAGCCACAGCACCAGGGCCATCACGCCCACCACCAGGCTGAACATCGCGATCACGCCGGAACTGGTCACGCGCCAGCGATAGGCATGGGCAAAAATGTCGCGCACTTCGCTTTCGGGCCCCACCACAATTTCAGACAGGCCGCCGCGCCGACCCCCATCGGCATGGATGATGATGCGCAGCAGATTGTCCCGCTGCAGCAACTGCGCCGGAATCAGTACGAACTGGGGCACCTTGGCATAGTCGGCCAGATCGGCAGTGGCCAGGTCGCCGTAGCGTGACAGCAAGAAACCGTTGAGCCAAATCTCCGCCGTATTGCCAATGCGTTTCAGAGACAGTCCATAGGGTCCGGCCGCCGCAGCCGGCAGCGCAAACGGTATTTCGAACACCGCCGTGCCCGAGCGGTTGCTGTGCCGACGGTCCCAGTAGTAGGGCAGCGCCGCCGCCCCTTGCTCGACCACGCCGTCAACCGTGCTGGTCACGCTGGCCGCGCGCAACTCCTGCACCTCGGCCTGGACGCCAGGCAGAACACAGAACCAGGCCAGCAGCAGTCGCAGAATGAACGCCACCGCCGCGCCCTCAAATCCGGCGCGGCAACAAGCCGAGCCGGGTCGCCTCGAATACCGCCGCATTCTTGGAATGCACGCACAGCTTGGCATAAAGGTTCTTGATGTGCGACTTCACCGTGTGCACACTCACCGCTTGCACGCGTGCAATTTCAGCATAGGAAAAGCCGCGCGCAACCAGCGCCAGCACCTCCTGCTCACGCGGCGACAGCATGACCTTGCGTTCGTCCAGCGCGCCTATTTTTTCGCCCGCCGGCGCCAGCTCCGCGGCGGCGCTTGCCCGCGGTTTCGAACTGGCGTACTTGGTCAGCAACTTGCGCGCAATCATGGGTGAAATGGGCGAGGCGCCGACCTTCATTTCCAGAATGGTTTGCGCGATGTCATCCTGAGCGGCGTCCTTGTGGATATAGCCCAGCGCGCCGGCTTCAATACTGGCCAGCACATTGTCCTCATCGCCGAACATGGAAATCACCAGCGGCTCGCAAGCCGGATTCAAGCGAATCGCATGGCGAATCACATCGAGCCCGCTGCCATCGGGCAAGCCCAGGTCAATCAAAAGAACGTCCGCCGCCGCCGCGTGCTGATCCAGCCAGGTGCATGCCTGCGCCACGGTGCCTGCGCTGGCGGCCAAGGCCAGTTGATCGCAACGCGCAACGCTCGCCGCAAAAAATTCCCGCATCTGCGGATCATCCTCAACCACCAGTACCTGCCACACTTGCATCCCCCTCTCATTTTGAATATGGGTGTAAGGATAACCGTTGGGCCGCGCCTGACGATCTCGGCATTGACCAGGTGGTCACGGGAAGACGCCCCTTTTGCCGGGCGGGCGGGAGGCGGGTTCGCCCTATCATCTTGTCCATGCCAAGCCAGCAACACTCGCCCCAGCCCCTCACCCACCTGCTCTACCTGCACGGCTTTCGCTCCTCGCCGCAGTCCGCCAAGGCCGGCGCCATGGCGCAGCTCATGGCCAGGCAGCAGCCGCAGGTGCACTGGTGGTGCCCGCAATTGCCACCGTCACCGCGCGCTGCGATGGCGCTGGTGCGGCAGGGCATCGCGCACTGGCCGCGCGAGTCGATGGCGGTGGTCGGCTCCTCGCTGGGCGGCTTTTACGCCACCTGGATCGCAGAGCAAACCGGCTGCAAGGCGGTGCTGCTGAACCCGGCGGTGGAGCCGGCGCGCGATCTGGCGAACTACATTGGCGAACAGACCAACTGGCACGAGCCGCAGCAGCGCTTTTTCTTCCAACCGGAATTTGTCGACGAGTTGCGGGCGCTGCAGTGCCAGGGTCTGCGCCAACCGGGCAACTACCTGGCCATCATCGCCAAGGGTGACGAAGTGCTGGACTGGCGCGAGATGCAGGCCCGCTACGGCGGCGCCCAGATCCGCCTGCTCGAAGGCGGCGACCACGCGCTGAGCGACTTTGAGGCGCAGCTGCCTGCGGTGCTGGCGTTTTTGGGCCTGGCCTGAACAAGGAGCGTAAACCTGGCCGCCGCGCCGGGCCGCCCTAAGCAAGGCTAGCCCCCTTGGGGGGCAGCGTAGTACACGAAATGACAAGCGTGGGGACCCTTAGCCGCCCTACTGCACACCCAACAATCTGCGTGAAAGCAGAGACTGCAGGTCCCGTCGGCCATCCACAATCAGATGGATATAAACCTTGAGCCTCTGCACACGATAAATCACCCGATAGGGCTTGAATGAGGTCTGCCGATAGTCCCGAATGCCCAGCGCGATCAACTCTTTCGGGTAGGCGCCACGTTCGGGAAATAGCGCCAGACTCTGGGCCAGTTCCAGCAACTGGTCCAGTACCCGGCTGGCATTGGCCTCGCAGTCAAACTCTGCGATGTAGTCGTAGAGCTCCTCCAGGTCCTGCTCCGCCCCCTCGGTCAGCAACACCTCATAGCGTGCCTCCGACATCAGACCGCCACCGGTTTGACACGCAGTCGCGCCACCACTTGCGCAAGCGGCTTGACCTTGCCAGCCTCAATCTCCTGATTGCCCAGGGTCAGAATTTTCAGCAGCGCCAGGGTTTCCTGGGTTTGCTCATAAGAGACAACATCCTGGATCACGGCCTTGGCCTCGCCGTTTTGGGTGATAACCATGGGTTCGCGCTGCTCGGCCAGTTGCAGCAGCACTTGTGCTGCGTTGGCCTTCAGGTAGCTGATGGGTTTGATGTGGGTTGCGTAACGCATGACGGCTTTCTTTGATTCATTGAGAACCGAATGTAGTCTTTATATAGTCCTTTTGCAATACAACAATATTGACCAGACATCCCACCACCCCTTTTTGCTGGGACAATCGCCCCCATGTTTTTATTGTTTGAAGAAGCCGGAAAATTCATGGCCGGTCGGGTGCTGTCGGAGGCGGACGCCTCGGTGCAGGTCGAGCTGGACAGCGGCAAGCGGGTCAAGGTCAAGGCCGCCAACATTCTGCTCAGGTTCGACAAACCGGCGCCGGCCCAGTTGCTGGCGGCGGCGCAGGCGCTGGGCCAGAGCATCGAGCTGGAGCTGGCCTGGGAGTTCTCGCCCGAGGAAGAATTCGGCTTTGCCGAGCTGGCGCGCGAGTATTTCAGCAGCGACGCCGCCAAACCGGCCACGCTGGAGCAGCAAACCGCCATGTTGCTGCGCCTGTTCGAGGCGCCGCACTACTTTCGCCGCGCCGGCAAGGGGCGTTTTCGCAAGGCGCCGGCCGACATCATTGCCCAGGCGCTGGCCGCCATCGAGAAAAAGAAGCAGCTCGCGCTGCAAACCGAGCAATGGGTCAAGGCGCTGAGCGCGGGCGAGTGTCCGGCGCCGATTCGCGATCAACTCTACAAAATCCTGTTCAAACCCGACAAAAACGCGCCCGAGTACAAGGCGGTGGTGGAAGCCTCGCGCGCCACCCACCTGGGGCCGCTGGAGCTGTTGATCAAAGCCGGCGCGATTGATTCGCCCTACCAGTTTCACTGGAAGCGCTTTTTGCTGGAGAACTTTCCCAAGGGCACCGGCTTTGCGGCCCTGGCGGCGCCGATCATCAGCGACGAGCTGCCCTTGTCCAGCGTGCGCGCGTTCTCGATCGACGACTCGGCCACCACCGAGATCGACGACGCGCTGTCGGTGCAGGGCCTGGGC
>JAKFXU010000087.1 GCA_021731215.1 Rhodoferax sp. | reverse complement strand
CTTCTCGATCAGGTGCTTGGCCAGCTTGGCGGTGGTGGTGGTCTTGCCGGCGCCCTGCAGGCCGGCCATCAGGATCACGGCCGGCGGCTGGGCCGCCAGGTTGATGTCGCTGACGCCCGCGCCCATGGTGGCCGCCAGCTCCTTGTTGACAATGCCGACCAGCGCCTGCCCCGGCGAGAGCGAGCCCAATACCTCCTGGCCCAGCGCTTTTTCCTTGACGCGGGCAATAAAGTCGCGCACCACCGGCAGCGCCACGTCGGCCTCCAGCAGGGCCAGGCGCACTTCGCGCAGCATGTCGACCACGTTGGCTTCGGTAATGCGGGCCTGGCCGCGAAGTTCTTTGACCAGGCGGGAGAGTTTGTTGCTGAGGGCGGAGGCCATAGGGGGTATTCCGGTGCACGGAACCAAAGTTGGGGGCCAACCGAGATTGGCCAGATGCAAAACGCTAAACTGTAGCCATGATTTTAGCCAGTGCTTCCCCCCTGAGTCTGACTTTGGCGCTTGGCGCCAGCGCAGCCTATGCGGTGTCGGCCATCGGGGCCGATCGCCTGGGCCTGCGGGCGGCGCGCGCGACGGTCTGGCTGGCCTGGCTGCTGCACGCCGCGCTGCTGGCGTGGGGACTGTTCGGCGCGGCGCCGCGCTTTGGTTTTGCCCCGGCCCTGTCGGTCACCGCCTGGCTGGTGGCCGCCGTCTACGCGGTGGAGGGCCAAATCTACCCGCAGGTGAAAACCCACTGGGCCTTGTCGGCGCTGGGGGCCGGCGCGGTGCTGCTGGCGCTGCTGTTTCCGGGCAGCCCGCTGCACGTCAATGCCTCGCCCTGGCTGCCGCTGCACTGGGCGCTGGGCATTGCATCCTACGGCCTGTTTGCTGCCGCTGTGGTGCACGCCTGGTTCATGAGCCGGGCGGAAGGGCGCATCCGCCATGCGGCCGATCCGCACAGCGGTCTGCCGCTGCTGACCATGGAGCGCCTGACCTTCCGCTTTGTCGGCGCCGGCTTTCTGCTCCTGTCCGCCACCCTGCTGGTGGGCCTGCTGTTTGGCAATCAACTGTACGGTTCTGCCGCCCCGCGCCACTGGGACCACAAAACCGCGTTTGCCGTGTTGTCCTGGTTGACGTTTGCCATTCTGCTGGTGGGGCGCGCCCGTTTTGGCTGGCGCGGCCGGCGCGCGGTGCGGGTGGTCTACATCGGCTCCGCACTGCTGCTGCTGGCGTACGTGGGGTCGCGCTTCGTCATGGAGATCGTTCTCGAACGCTCCGTATGAAGTTTCTCTTGATTATTTTGGTGGTGCTGGCGGTCATCTGGCTGTGGCGCTCGTGGCGGCAGGCCACGCCCCCATCAAAGCAGCCAAAACCGCCGACCGCAGCGGCGCCGCTGGAGATGGTGCGCTGCACGCTGTGCTCGGTCCATCTGCCCGTGGCCGATGCCGTGGCGGGCAAAAAAGGCCCGTACTGTTGCGCGGAGCATCGCCAGCGCGCGGAGCCTTGAATGAACCCGCCGCCAGACCAGCCGTCCTGGTTCGGTCCTTCCCTGCTCGACCCGGGCGTTGACCGGACCGACAAGCCCCAGGAGTTCGAGCGACTGTGGCGCGGTTTCATGACCGCGCGCGTCACGCTGGGGCTGGTGCTGCTGTTGCTGCAAGGCGCCATCTACGCCCTCGGGGCGACCAAGGCAGCCATTCCGATCCTGATTTGCAGCGGCTATCTGGCCGCAGCCCTGGCGGTGCGCCTGATGGCGCGGCCACGCCAGTTGGGCCAGACCTTTGACTCCCAATGGATCAGCACCCTGGGCGTCGACCTGCTGGCCTTCGCCGCCCTGCAACTGACCCAGGACAGCAGCATCAATTTCGCGCCCCTGTTTGCGCTGCCGGTGCTGATGGCGTCGATTCTGGGTTCGCTGCTGCTGGCCCTGACGGCCGCGGCGGCTGTGACCCTGCTGCTGCTGGCCCACGCCAGTTGGATCTCGATTCAAGTACCGGGCGACACGAGCGCCCATTTTCTGCAGGCGGCCCTGACCGGCGCGGGCGGTTTCGTCATCGCCTTTCTGGCCAATCAGATCGCGACCCGACTGGCCAACGTGGAGCTGCGGGCCGAGCGCAGCCAGTTGGCGGCGCGGGTGCAACGACTGGTCAACGAGCTCGTGATCGAGTCCTTGACCGACGGGATTCTGGTGGTCGACCAGCGCGGCACGGTGCGCGCGGCCAATCCGGCGGCGCGCCTGCTGCTGGGGGCCGAGCGCGCGCTGCAGGCCCCCTCGTTTGATCTGGTGTCGCTGCTGGGATGGCAGGGCCTGGTCGATCTGATGCGCCTGAGTTTTTCCGAGCGTCGCGCCCAGCAGGCCGATGTCACCATTCACCATGCCGGACAGGGCCCCCGGCGGGTGCGGGTACGCACCCAGCTGACGGCAATGCAGGGCGGCAGCGACGAGAGCCTGTGCGTCATGTTCCTGCAAGACCAGCGCGAGATGGAAGCGCGCATGCGGACCGAAAAACTGGCCAGCATGGGTCGCATGTCGGCCGCTGTAGCGCACGAAATTCGCAACCCGCTGGCGGCGATTGCGCAGGCCAATGCCCTGCTCGACGAGGACCTGAGCGACGCCAGGCACAGGCAACTGACCCAGATGGTGCGCCAGAATGCCGCTCGGCTGGAAAAAATAGTGGAAGAAATCCTCGATCTGTCGCGCGTGCAGCAGCGCGACAATGCCATCGTCGTCAACTCGCTGGTCCTGAACGCGGCGGTCGAGCGCATTTGCCGCGACTGGCAAGGCCAGACGCAAAGCGAGCACCAGTTGCGCGTCCAACTGTCGCAGCACCGTATCGAAGTCCAGTTCGAGCCCGAGCATCTGCGCCGGCTGCTGGTCAACCTGCTCGACAATGCCAGCCGCTACGCCAGTGCGCAACGCGGCGCGATCCAGGTGAGCGCCGGCCTGTCGACCAGCGGGCAGGGCGCGCTCAGCGTGTGGAGCGACGGAGCGCCGATGGACCAATCGGTGGAGCGCCATTTGTTTGAACCCTTTTTTTCGTCCGAGAGCCGCTCCAGCGGCCTGGGCCTCTACATCTGCCGCGCCCTGTGCGAGCAGCACGGCGCCACCATTGCCTATTACCGCAGCGCGCGCGAGCTCAAAGGAAAGACGGTCCAGGGCAACGAATTTCTCGTCAGCTTGCGCAGCGCGCCGGCAGCCAACGCCAGCGCCGCGGCCAGCGATAATCCAGCTCTCACACCATGGCTTCCAACACACCGCTGAGCAGCGCCCATATTCTGGTCGTTGACGACGAGCCCGATCTAAGGACGCTGTACGAGCTCACGCTGCTGCGCGGGGGCTACCGGGTGGAAACCGCCGCCAACCTGGCCGAGGCCTTGCAGCATTTGAGCCAAAGCCGGTTTGATGTGCTGATCACCGACATGCGCCTGCCCGATGGCCTGGGCATGGAACTGATCCACCACCTCAGGGCGCAACAGCGGGGCGAGCGCTGCGTCGTGATCACGGCCTACGGTTCGGCCGAAAACGCGGTCGAGTCGCTCAAGGCCGGCGCCTTTGATTACTTGACCAAGCCGGTCGATCTCAAGCAGTTTCGCGCCGTCATCGCGTCCGCCGTGCAGGACCCGCCAGCGCAGGCGCCCAAGGCGGGCCGCGCCGTTGCGCCCGCCAGTGGCGTGGGCCCGGCCGGGCTCGACGCTTCGCTTGGCGACACCGCCTTGCAGCGCCTGACGGGCGAATCCAGCAGCATGCGGCTGGTCAAGGAGCGCATCGTGCGCGTGGCACGCAGCATGGCCCCGGTGCTGGTGCGCGGCGAGTCCGGCACCGGCAAGGAACTGGTGGCAGGCGCCATCCATGCCAACAGTCACCGCGCCGGCGCGGCGCTGGTGGCCGTCAACTGCAGCGCCATTCCCGAGAGCCTGCTCGAAGCCGAATTCTTCGGCGCCAAAAAAGGCGCTTACACCGGCGCCAGCCAGGACCGCGATGGCT
>JAKFXU010000001.1 GCA_021731215.1 Rhodoferax sp. | reverse complement strand
ACGTCATCGACCTGCAGCAGTTGCTCCACGCTGGCATCCATGATGGCGTCGAGCCCGCCGAAGTGGCGTGCCAGCGCCTTGGCCGTGGCCTCCCCCACATGGCGGATGCCCAGGCCGAACAGAAAGCGCGGCAGCGTGGTTTGCTTCGATTTTTGCAAGGCTTCGATAATATTTTGGGCCGACTTGTCGGCCATGCGCTCCAGACTGGCGAGCGAAGTCAGGCCGAGGCGGTAAAGATCGGGCAGGGTGCGGATGACATTGCCATCGACCAGTTGGTCCACCAGTTTTTCGCCCAGCCCCTCGACCTCGACCGCGCGGCGCTGCGCAAAGTGCAGGATCGCCTGCTTGCGCTGGGCGCTGCAAAACAGGCCGCCGGTACAACGGGTGTCGACCTCGCCGTCTTCCCGCACGGCGGCACTGCCGCAGACCGGGCAGTGACGCGGCATGGTGAATTGGTCAGCGCCCGGCTGGCGCTTGTCCAGCAGCACGCCCACCACTTCGGGAATCACGTCGCCGGCGCGGCGCACGATCACGGTGTCGCCTATGCGCACGTCCTTGCGCCGTGCTTCGTCTTCGTTATGCAGGGTGGCGTTGGTCACCGTCACGCCGCCCACAAACACCGGCGCCAGTTTGGCCACCGGCGTCAGTTTGCCGGTACGGCCGACCTGCACGTCAATGCCCAGCACGGTGGTGAGCTGCTCCTGGGCCGCAAACTTGTGCGCCACCGCCCAGCGCGGCTCGCGCGTGACAAAGCCCATGCGGCGCTGCAGCGCCAGCTTATTGACCTTGTAGACCACACCATCGATATCAAACGGCAAGCGGTCGCGCTGCTGCCCGATCGATTGGTAGTAGGCTATCAATTCAGCAGCGCCTTGGGCCACCGTGACCAGGTCCGACACCGGAAAACCCCAAGACTTCAGGGTTTGCAGCATTTCATAATGGGTTTCGAACGCGGGGCCACCGGCATCGAGCGGCGTGAGCTCACCCAGGCCGTAGGCAAAGAAGCTCAAGGGGCGCTGGGCGGCGATGGCCGGGTCGAGCTGGCGCACGGCACCGGCGGCCGCGTTGCGGGTGTTGACGAAGGTTTTTTGGCCCTTTTCGCGCTGCTGCTGATTCAGGGTTTCAAAGTCATCGCGGCGCAGGTAGACCTCGCCCCGCACTTCCAGCACAGGCGGCACGCCCGAGGGCAGGCGCAGCGGAATCTGGCCAATGGTGCGAATATTTTGCGTGACGTCCTCCCCCACTTCACCATCGCCGCGGGTGGCGGCCTGCACCAGCACACCCTGCTCATAGCGCAGACTCATGGCCAGGCCGTCGAACTTGGGTTCGGCCACGTACTCCACCGGCGGATCCGAATCAGTCAGCCCGAGTTCGCGCCGCACGCGCGCATCGAAATTTTGCGCGCCGCTGGCCTCGGTGTCGGTTTCGGTGCGAATGCTCAGCATCGGCACGGCATGGCGCACGCTGACAAACGAATCGAGCGCGCGAGCACCGACGCGCTGTGTCGGGGAATCCGCAGTGATCAGCTCCGGGTGTTGGGCCTCGATCGCCTGCAGTTGCTGAAACAGGCGGTCGTACTCGGCATCCGGAATGCTGGGTTCATCGAGCACGTAATAGCGATGGGCGTGCTCATGCAGGGCGCGCCTGAGCTGCTCTAGAAGGGCCGGATCGGGCGGCGGCGCGGCCTGAGTTGAAAAAATATTTTGCATCACGTTAGCGAAAAAACCCAAAAAAACAGGCGCACTTCCATCAATTGGTCAGTTCCGCCAAGGCGGCCATGACACCGATTCGGGTTCAGGCAAACAGACGCCGCGCCAAGGCCGAGCCGGCTGACAGGTCACGCTGGTCGAGCGTGTCGTACAAGTGCTCCAGCTCGGCACCGATCACGTCCATCGCCTCGGGCGGCAGCGGCACACCGTTGTCGTCGGTCACCACGCCGTCCATGGCATCGGCCAGCGCCAGCGCGGCCTCGCGCATGCGCACAAAGGCGCGCTCGGCGCGATCGACCTGGGCCACATCCAGACTGAGCACCAGCTCCCGAATGGCCGCCTGCGCCGGGTCCTCGGCCAGGGCCGCTTGCGTGTCAAAACTCAAGGCCAATACCGGTGGCAGGCCGGGCAAACCGGCCGGCACCACCATGCGCCCGGCCATGGCGCCGGCCACAAAGCCCAGCCGCGCGGCATGCTGCTGCACGTAACCGGGACTCCAGGCCGCGTTGCGGGCGCGCAGCACAAAGCCGAGCTGGGCGTCGTGGTCGCCGGCGAACTGGTCGAGTTCACGCGCGCGCGCCACCTCTTCGAGCATCTCGGGAAAATCAGGCGTGCCATTGATGGCATCGCAGAACGCCTGGGTCTTGATGACAAACTCGGAGTACTCTATTTCATTGAGCGCGCCCGAGCGGTTGGCCAGTTGCACCCCGGCTTGAAACAGGGCGTAGCGCTGGCCCGCCGCCGGCACTTCCCAGCGCTGTTTGAGCTCGTTGAAGCCTTCAATGGCGAACGGCTTGCTGCCGACCCGGCGCGTGGTGGGCAGCGCGGCCAGGGCGGCCTCGCCCGACACCGGTGCCTCCAGCGTGATCGGGGCAATCACGTCAATCAGGGCATCCAGGACTGGCTTTTTTTCTGGCACGGGCACCGGAAAGTCGACCACGTCAAAGGCGGCCAAGTCGAGCCCGGGTTCCACGTTCACACGCGCTTGCGGCTCGGTGTCGAGGCCGGCGTTGGGGACAGTGGCCTGGCGCGGCCGGTTGCGCCGCGAGCTCCAGGCCCCATGCACGGCAATCGCCACCAGCACCAGGGCGCCCACGATGGCCAAACCAATTTGCAGATTGCTGATCGACATCAGGCCAGCTCCGTCATCGAAACCGCCGCATCCATGTCCACCGCCACGATACGCGAAACGCCCTGCTCCTGCATCGTGACGCCGATCAACTGCTTGGCCATTTCCATGGCGATCTTGTTGTGGCTGATGAACAGGAACTGGGTCTGCTGGCTCATGCTCGAGACCAGCTTGGCATAGCGCTCGGTGTTGGCGTCGTCCAGCGGCGCATCGACCTCGTCGAGCAGACAGAACGGCGCCGGGTTGAGCTGGAAAATCGCAAACACCAGGGCGATCGCGGTCAGCGCCTTTTCGCCGCCCGAGAGCAGGTGGATGGTCTGGTTCTTCTTGCCCGGCGGCTGCGCAATCACCTGCACGCCGGAGTCCAGAATTTCTTCACCGGTGATAACCAGCCGGGCGTTGCCACCGCCGAACAGTTCGGGGAACATCTTGCCAAAATGTTCGTTGACGGCGTTGAAGGTGCCCGCCAGCAGCTCGCGGGTTTCGCCGTCGATCTTCTTGATGGCGTCTTCCAGCGTCGTCATGGCTTCATTCAGGTCGGCCGACTGGGCGTCCAGAAACTGTTTGCGCTCACTGGCCGCGGCCAGCTCATCGAGCGCGGCCAGATTGACCGCGCCGAGTGCCGCCATGTCACGGTTGAGGCGGTCAATCTCGCCCTGCATGCCGCTCAGTCGCACAGGGCCGGTCACGATCGATTGCGCCACCGCTTCCAGATCGGCGTGCGCGTCGGCGAGCAACTGGGTGTATTGCTCACAGCCCAGCCGCGCGGCCTGCTCCTTGAGCTGGAACTCGGTAATGCGCTGGCGCAGCGGATCGAGCTCGCGCTCGAGCTGCAGGCGGCGCTCGTCGCTGGCGCGCAGTTTGGCGGTCAGATCGTCGTACTCGCTGCGCCGCGCCGCCAGCGCCTGCTCGCGCTCCAGCTTGAGCGCCAGGGCGTTTTGCAGCCCGCCCTGGGCGGCCGCGTCGTTCAGGCGCGCCAATTCTTCATGGGCGCGCTGCGCTTCCGCCGCAACCGAGGCGGCTTGTTGCGCTGCCGTTTCGATCGCGCGCGACAGCTCGGAGCGGCGCGCATCCAGGCTGCGCAAGGAAAAAGTCGCTTCCTGGGCCTGGCGCTCCAGGCTGCGCTGCTGCTCTCTGGACTCGCTCAACTTGCGCTCGGCCGCGATCACG
>JAKFXU010000002.1 GCA_021731215.1 Rhodoferax sp. | reverse complement strand
CCATCGTTGCGCTGCAGCGCAAACGATTTCGCCTGACTGCTGCCGACGCGTGCGCCAGAGACTGGCTCAAGCAAGTCTTCACGGCCACCGGCTACCGACTGGAGCCGCTAGCGGGGGTGCGCCAGAAAAAAGGCTGGTTGCTCCGCTGGGAGAATGGTGTCTGAGCATTGACTTTTCGCAATACTAAACCGACCCAGTTGCTTGAAACTGAACATGGTGAGTGGAACGGGTGGCAATCAATAACAGGATGACACGTGAATGGCAATGCACATTGATGGATGCGAGGCCGGCGGCCTGGGTGCGCTCGTGCAGTGGCGGCTGACCGAACGTTTGGCGGCCAGCCAGCCATGGATGGCGTTGAACCATGCTGCTTTTTTCGCTTGATCCTGAGTCCGCGCTTGCGCCGGCACTGGCGTCCAGCCTGGGCGTGCCGCTGGCACCGCATGAGGACCGCAGCTTTGAGGACGGTGAACACAAGCTGCGCCCGCTGCTTGACCCGTGCGGGCGTGATAGCTACGTGATTGACAGTCTGTATGGGGACCCCGGCAGCAGCCCGCACGACAAGCTGTGCCGCCTGTTGCTGTTCATCGCCACCTTGCGCGAGCACGGCGCGGCGCGGGTGACCGCAGTGCTGCCCTATCTGGCCTACGCCCGCAAGGACCGCCAGACCAAACCCTTCGATCCGGTCACCCTGCGTTATGTGGCGCAGCTCTTTGAAGCCGTGGGAACGGCGCAACTGATCGTGCTGGAAGCCCACAACGTGGCGGCGTTCCAAAACGCCTTCCGCTGCCCGACCCTGCATCTGCAAGCGCATCGCGCCTTTGATGCATGGGTGTCTGAACTGGTCGGCAAGCGGACGTTGGCAGTGGCCTCACCCGACCCCGGGGGCGTCAAACGGGCGCAGCTGTGGCGCGAGTCGCTGGAAAAAAATCTGGCGCGACCGGTCGGTTTTGCCATGATCGACAAGCGCCGCAGTGCCGACGTTGTCAGCAGCGACAACCTGGTAGCCGGTGAGATTGGCGGCATGACGGTGCTGCTGCTCGATGACCTGATCGCCAGCGGCGACACCATGAAGCGGGCGGCACTGGCGCTGCGTCAGGCGGGCGCGCGGGACGTGTTGGCCTTTGCAGCACACGGTCTGTTCATCGGCCCGGCGGCCGATGTGCTGGGCGATGACAGCATTGCCAAAATCATCGTGACCGATAGCGTGCCGCCATTTCGGCTGCCCTCGGCCGGCGCGGTGCGCAACAAACTGCGTGTGGTATCGGCCGCGCCGCTGTTCGCGCAGGCTATTCAGGCCAGTCATGCGGCCTGGTCGCGCTGACAGTGTTGGGTGGGTGCGCTGCACGCCGTTTGAGAATTGTCAAAAGATCACCGCTTCCCGTGTGTAGCCTCATAGGCTCAACCCATATCGGGTGGGGGTGTGAATTGAATAAAAAACAGATCGACAACAAAGGAGTTGCCCAGTGTTGGCCATGACCCTGTCGGGTCCCGGTCAGCCGCTCGTCCTGGCTGATCTGTTGCTGCCGGCGCCGGGCGGGCACGACCTACGCATCAAGGTACTGGCATGCGGAGTCTGCCGCACGGATCTGCACATCATGGATGGCGATCTGCCACCAAGAAAGCCGGGTGGCGTGCCTGGGCATGAGGTGGTGGGGCGAGTGCTTGCCATGGGATGCCTTGCGACCCGATTTCAGGTCGGGGACAGGGTCGGCGTTCCCTGGCTGGGTGGCACCTGCGGTCATTGCGCGTATTGCACGAGCCAGCGCGAGAATCTGTGCGACACGCCGGTGTTTACCGGCTATGACCGCCATGGCGGCTTTGCCGAATATGCGCTTGCCGATGAGCGCTTCTGCTTTGCTTTGCCCGAACGCTACGACGACGTGCACGCGGCGCCCTTGCTGTGCGCGGGCTTGATCGGCTACCGGGCTTACCGCCTGGCCGGGGTGTCGGGCCCCATGCGGCTGGGTTTGTACGGCTTTGGAGCAGCGGCGCACATCATTTGCCAGATTGCAGTTGCCCAAGGACAGCAGGTTTATGCATTTGTGCGCCCGGGTGACCAGCAAAGCCAGCGCTTTGCCCTGCAGTTGGGTGCTTGCTGGGCCGGCAGTTCGGACGCCAGACCCGCGGCAGAACTGGATGCAGCCCTGATATTTGCCCCGGTCGGGTCGCTGGTGCCCGCTGCCCTGCGCGCCACCCGCAAAGGCGGGGTTGTGGTGTGCGCCGGCATCCACATGAGTGACATTCCGTCGTTTGAATATGCGTTGCTGTGGGGGGAGCGAAGCGTCCGATCTGTCGCCAATTTGACACGGGAAGACGGTGAGGCCTTCTTTGCGCTGATTGACCGCTATCCCGTCACGACCCATGTGCAGACCTTTGCCCTGGCGCAGGCCAACCAAGCCGTCGCGGCACTGAGGGCGGGCGCCATCGACGGTGCCGCCGTGCTGGTGCCTTGAGGGCGGGTGCAGCAGTGCTTTACGTGAAAGTCGGGCAGCGACGACTCACTTCGCTCCCCTCGCCCGAGCACGGGGTTGGGGGAGAGGGAAAACGGGCAGGACTTTCATATTTTGGGGCGCCTTTGGAGGTCATGCCCGTTCGCCGATAGCCGTGATTCAGGGCCGGGCTGCGACAATCGCCGCTCCAACTTCAACTCCATGAAAAACCTGTTATGAAAATTGCTCTGCGCATGGCCGCCCTCGCCGCCACGCTTGCCACCCTGCCCGCCTGCTGGGCCGCTGACGCTGTGGCCGCCGCTGCCGCCAAGGAAGCCGGCGCCGTGCTCACCGCCAGCGGCCTGGTGTATCGCTCGCTGAAAGACGGCCATGGCGCCAGCCCGACGGCCAGCGACAAGGTCAAGGTGCACTACCGCGGCACTTTCCCTGATGGCAAGGAATTTGACAGCTCCTACCAACGCAAGGAAGCTATCGAATTCCCCTTGAGCGGCGTCATCAAATGCTGGACCGAAGGCGTGCAGCGCATGAAGGTCGGCGGCAAGGCCAAACTGACCTGCCCGGCATCGATCGCCTACGGCGAACGCGGTGCCGGGGGTGTGATTCCGCCCAACGCCACGCTGCTGTTTGAAGTCGAGCTGCTGGCGATCAACGGCAAGTAAACCGGTAAGCCCACGCAGACCCGGCGACTTACACTGCCAGCGGCTCTTCCTGCATCGCCTCGATCTGCTCTTGCAGCATCTGCACCTGGCCCTGCCAGTAGTCGCTGGAACCAAACCAGGGAAAGTTGATGGGAAACGTGGGGTCGTGCCAGCGCCGCGCCAGCCAGGCGCTGTAATGAATCAGGCGCAGCGTGCGCAGCGGCTCGATCAGGGCCAGCTCGCGCCGGTCGAAGGCGCGGAACTGTTCGTAGCCATCCACCAGCGCGCCCAGTTGGCGCGTGCGCTGCGCTCGCTCGCCACTGAGCAGCATCCACAGGTCTTGCACCGCCGGGCCGCTGCGGGCGTCGTCCAGGTCGACAAAATGCGGTCCCGGCCCGGCACTGGCGGGCGACTCCAGCGGCGTCCACAGAATGTTGCCAGGATGGCAGTCGCCGTGCAGGCGCAGGCGCTGGATCGGTGCCGCGTCCGCGTCGGCCTGGCCGCCAGTCCCGCTCAGGCAGGCGTGCCGCGCGACCCAATCCAGCGCCTGCTGCGAGGCCCGGCCCCAAGCCGACTGCACGTCCAGCGGCACTTGGTCGTTCTTGAGCAGCCATTCGCGCGACTCGATGCCAAAGCTGTGCAGGTCCAGCGCCGGGCGGCTGACAAAGGGCCGCGCCGCGCCGACGCTGTGAATGCGCGCCAGGAAGCGGCCAATCCACTCCAGCACGTCGGGGTCGTCGAGTTCAGGTGGGCGCCCGCCGCGGCTCGGGCTGACGCTGAAGGCAAAGCCGCCAAAGTGATGCAGCGTGCTGCCCTGCAAGACAAGCGGCCCGACCACCGGAATCTCGGCCGCCATCAGTTCAGCCGAAAAACCATGCTCCTCCAGGATTTGCGCCTCGCTCCAGCGCTGGGGCCGGTAAAA
>JAKFXU010000147.1 GCA_021731215.1 Rhodoferax sp. | reverse complement strand
GCGCCGCCCTTGCGCACATAGTCGTGCGACTCGCGGATGCCGCGGCTGCCGCCGGTTGAAAAATTGCCCCAGGCGCGATTGCGCGCGAGGTTCTGGCCGGGCGTGGGGTACTCGGTCGTGACCCGGGCCCAGTTGCATTCAAGCTCCTCGGCCACCAGCTGCGCCAGCCCGGTCAGGCTGCCCTGGCCCATTTCGGAGCGCGCGATGCGGATGATCACCGTGTCATCGGGCTTGACCACCACCCAGGCGTTGACTTCTGGCGCGATACTGGCCTGCGCCTGCGCGTGGCTGGCCAGGGGAATGTGGAAGGCCACGACCAGGCCGGAGGCGGCAGAGGCACCGAGGAAACCACGGCGGCTCAGCGTGCCCGTGCCCGAAGCAGACGTGTCCGAAGAGGCAATGGCGTGCTGGCTCATGTTGTGCTCCCATCGGTGTGCTGAATCGCCAGCGCGGCACTTTTGGTATTGCCGCCGGCCGCCACCACCTTGATCGCGGCGCGCACGCGGTTGTAGGTGCCGCAGCGGCAGATGTTGGTCATGGCCTGGTCGATGTCGGCATCGCTGGGATTCGGTGTGGTCCTCAGCAGCGCCACCGCCGTCATCACCATGCCGCACTGGCAGTAGCCGCACTGCGGTACATCCAGCGCAGCCCAGGCTTTCTGCACCGGATGGGAACCGTCGCGCGACAGCCCCTCGATGGTCACGATTTTCTGGTTGGCTTTCACCGTGGAGACCGGTCGCACACAACTGCGTGTCACCACGCCGTCAATGTGGACGGCACAGGCGCCGCATTGCGCGATGCCGCAGCCGTATTTGGTGCCGGTGAGTCCGAGCTGCTCCCGGATCACCCAGAGCAGCGGGGTGTCCCCCTCCGCCTCGAACTCCCTCACGCTGCCATTGACGTTGAGTTTTGCCATGTTTTGCTCCTGACTGATCAAGGTGGCTGAACCGGTAAGCCCGCCGATCGTAGCGTCCGACCGGAGCAAATGCACCCGTGCTTTCTATACCTGACTAAATGGAAGAGCTTGTGATGAACGCGGGCTTGCGCAGCGGCTGGGCGCTGCAGATATTGCGGGTAAACCCTTGAGCGAGAGGGATGGGCAAGGCCCGGGAGGACGTCTGGCGCCCTGCCCAAATGCAGTGCCGCAGTTCCTGGTTACTAGCGAGTGGAAAAAACCGTGGCCGAAGTTTTTTTGGGAGCACGATGGCGTGTTTGATTCGCGCCTCAACTTTTTCACTGATAAGTCAGAAGATAAAAGGTCATCGTCCGTTCAAGCATTCTCGGTAATGCAGAAGGCTCAACGGCTTACGCCGCAAGTTCACATGTGTGAAAACATCACCTATGCCCGCGTCTTTTGGATGGATTAAATAGTTTGCATTGACCATCTTGTAGCAAGTTTCACAATTGATTACCGTGCATTAGTTCACGACTGAGGCGCTGAATTCGGGTGGTTTTTTCTGGAAAACCACGTTGTCAATCTTTCCGGGATGAAGTGGAGCGCGGCATGACGCAGATGGGTGAACGGACAGTTTTGCGCCAGCCGAAGGCGAGGCGCTCAGGCCTGTTGGGGCTGGCGGGCTGAAGCCTGAGCCTGGTGACGCTGGCGCAGGTGGTGCCGCCGGCCACCGATCCGGGCCGCTTGCGTGAACGTTTCGACATTCAGACCGCGCCCGATGCTGAAGCGGTGGCCCCCGCCCTTGAAACTCAGCGGCCCTCGCAAGCGGGCCCGGGTGATCAGGGAGGCCGGCGTGAAAGCCGACTAGCTGTTGCTGCAGGAGCCGGCATCGGGCCGGCACAGCGCGGCTTATTCGCCGGAGAAATCCGCAGGACGGGTGTCCTGCACGCGGCGGGCGCCGTCAAAGCGGCGCGCCCAGTAGGCAACGCCCATGCTTTCGACCCGGACCTGGGCGCCCGGCTTGGGTGCATGGATGAACTTGCCGTCGCCGACATAAATGCCGACATGGCTGAAAGCGCGCTTCATGGTGTTGAAAAACACCAGGTCACCGGGCTGCAGTTCGGCCCGGTCGATGTTCTGGGTGGCGGCGGCTTGCTGCTCGGCACGGCGTGGCAGGATCAGGCCCACCGTCTGCTCGTAGATGGCTTTGACAAAGCCGCTGCAGTCCACACCGGTTTCTGCCGAATTGCCGCCGCGCCGGTAGGGCACGCCCAGAAAGCCCATGGCGTTGATGACCAGGTCAGAGGCTTTGTTGCCCACCGACTGGCGCACCTGGTCGATCCGGTTCAGCAGGCCCTTGTCGGCAAGGAACTTGTCCATGTCGTCCCCGGAATGGCCTGGGCTGGCATGCGCGCTGGCGGCAAGCAGGAGGCTGGTGACGAGGATGGTAAATCGCATGGCCGCTAGAGTAATTGAAGGACATGTCCTACGTCAAGCTAAAGTTTTTTCTAGATTGCGATGTTAAGCCATTGATTTGTAAAGATATAAAACGGATATGGGGTTTTCCCTTGGCAACGCGGCCATCGACAGCTGGAAAGACCGCCGGGCCAGCAGGGCAAAAGCTTGATGGCATATTGCCCATGGATTGCGCATGGATTGCCCACTTTGGCCGGAACCGGCCCCACCCGAAAAGAGAGAGACGAATATGCCTTTAGCCCACGTCAGGAAAGCGCGAGCAGCTATGGTTTTGATAGCGTTTTCGGGGCTGGCCGCGTTCACCCCGGTGCAGGCCCAGGGCGTGCGGGCCGAGCCTGTCGCCAGCGGCCTGCAAAACCCCTGGGGTCTGGCTTTTCTGCCGCAAGGCCGGTTTCTGGTGACCGAGCGCCCAGGCCGGATGCGGGTGATCGAGGCCGACGGCAAACTGGGACCCGCCTTGCCAGGCCTGCCGGCGATTGACGCAGGCGGGCAGGGCGGCCTGCTGGACGTGGTCGCCGACACCGGCTTTGCCACCAACCGGCGTATCTATTTCTGTTATTCGGAAGCGGCGCCGTCCGGCGGCAACAGCACGGCACTGGCCAGCGCGACGCTGGCGGCCGACAACAGCCGGCTGGACAGCGTCAAGGTGATTTTTTCCCAGAAGCCCAAGTTTTCCAGCAGCGCACATTTCGGTTGCCGCATTGTGGAGGGGCAGAAGGATGGCAAGTCCGACGGCACCCTGTTCCTCACCCTGGGCGATCGTTATTCGCGCATGCAGGATGCGCAGAAACTCGACAACCACCACGGCAAGGTGGTCCGCATCAACAAGGACGGCAGCGTGCCCAGGGACAACCCCTTTGTGGCCCGTGCCGGCGCGCTGCCCGAGATCTGGAGTTACGGCCACCGCAACATGCAGGGTGCGGCGCTGGCACCGGACGGAACTTACTGGACGCATGAACATGGTCCGCAGGGCGGCGACGAGATCAACCTGCCGCAACCCGGGCGCAACTACGGCTGGCCGGTGATCACCTATGGGGAGAACTACGGCGGCGGCAGGGTGGGCGAGGGCATCACCGCCAAAGCCGGCATGGAGCAGCCCTTGCACTACTGGGTGCCGTCGATTGCGCCATCCGGGATGGCGTTTTTGAGCAGCGAACGCTACGGCAAGGCCTGGCAGGGCAACCTGTTTGTCGGCTCACTCAAGTTCGGCTACCTGAACCGCATCGAACTCGAGCAGCCATTCAGGGGCAAGGTGGTGCGCGAGCACAAGCTGATCGAGGGCGCCGGCCGCATCCGCGATGTGCGCCAGGGACCGGACGGGCTGCTCTACGTGCTGACCGACAGCCCGCAGGGCCGCTTGCTGCGTCTGCAGCCGCCGTAAAAGGCGCAGGTGCGTGCGTCTATAGAATCACTGCTTTCCCCGACCAAGTGAGCCTGCGTGTCCGAACGATCTGAAGTCCTGCTGCAATACCTGCTGCCCAAACGGGCGATCACCGAGTTCGGCCGGCATATCGCGTCCATGCGCGGTGGCGCCGTCACCACCGCCATCATCCGCTGGTTTGTCGGCAAGTACGGCGTCAACATGGCCGAAGCCGACAACCCCGACATCAGCAGCTACGCGAGCTTCAACGACTTTTTCACGCGGGCCCTCAAGCCCGGCGC
>JAKFXU010000422.1 GCA_021731215.1 Rhodoferax sp. | reverse complement strand
GGCTTGTGTCATTGCTTGACGTCCACCTTCACGGCCGGCGCTTTGCTCTTCAAATGGCAGCGACGGCAATCCGATACCGGAAACGCGACCTTGCCATGGCAAACCCCGCATTTTTGTCCCAACAGAATCGCCGCCATGCTGATCTGGTTGGCTCCTTTTTGCGGGATAAAAATCGCCGGGTGACAGTTGGAGCAGTCCAGCCATTGCGTGTGCTGCTTATGCGGAAACACCACGTCCGGCATTGAACCTTTGACTTCACGCACGATGTTCATATCCATCACCATCGGATTGACAGCCGGGTCGTTGCGGTCAAAGCGCGGACTGATCGTGTTTTCATTGAGCGCCTTGACCCAATCGATCCGATTGCCGTCGTTGCTCTTGGGCAGTGGCGCGAACGCCGTCAGCGGCGCCTGCAGCGAAAGGGTGCCCTCGCTGGCGGGATCGTGAATGCCGTCCTCCCACGGCGGCAAATTGCGCTGGGCCGCCGGCCGCATCAAACGATTGAAGGTGTTGACGCTGGCCGCCGGTGCGGCGGCAACCGGTGCCGGGGCAAGCTGCGGCGCAGCCGCGACAACCGCCGCAGTAGGCGCCGTAGGGGCAGGCGCCGCTGGCTTGGCGGCCACTGGCGCAGCGGGCGCTGCGGGCTTGGCGGCCGCTGGCGCCGGCGCCGGCGTTGCTGTTTTTTCGGTTCCGCCCGATTGGCCGATCATGTAATTTACCGCGGCCTGAACTTCAGCGTCCGTCAATTTGGGATTGCCGCCGCGCGCCGGCATCACGCCCTTGCCCTTGATCGAATTCGCGAGCAGCGCGGCGGCCCCGGTCTTGATGCGCGGTGCCCAGGCGGCGCTGTCGCCCAGTTTGGGTGCGCCGGCCGCGCCGGTACTGTGGCAGGCGATGCAGTTGCTGTCGTAAATGGCCTTGCCGCTGGCCGGCTCGGCCGCGCTCACCGCGATCGGCATCAGGGCGGTCATGGCAAGCAAAAGGACGGTGCGGAGCATGTTTTGGTTTTTCATGACAGCTCCTATTTCTTTTGCGGTTGGGCGCTTGGCGCCGGCCGCGCAGGGGCGCCAGCACCGGCCGGTACGGCCAGCGAATTGATGGTGCTCTCATGCACCTGGGTCGGCGTGCCCGGTTTGCCGGTATGGCACAGGTCGCAGTTCTCTACCGACCAGGCGATGTTGCCGTTATGGCAGGCGCCGCAATATTGACCGTCAATGATCTTGACCATGTCGATTTCATTGCCGCCGGCCTTGAATTTGAAACCCAGATCGGCGTGACAGACCTTGCAGGAAAATCGGATGCGGTGAAACCAATGGGGAAATACCGCCGAACGCATGCCGGCCGCGTCCGAATAATTATTGATCACCACATCACCATATTCAGCGCGCACCGGCGGCGTCTGGAACAGCCCCGCCGCCAGGATCAGCAGCAGCAGCAGCCCCCTTTTGACAGCACCACAATTCATCAACATAAACATAGCAAACACCTTTCATAAAATACCAAACTTGAAACTCAAAAATCTCCAAAATTTCGCTTGACGGAAAACATGATCGATTTTCTGACCTTGGTCACCCTGTCCGTATTTTCCAACCCGGTCGCCGCATCCATGCTTCTGTTGGGCGCACTATTGCTAGATAGCAAAAAATTGAGCCGCAACTGGGTGCGACCAATGGAATAATCGATCCGATTGTCCCAGGCGGCCAGCTCCTGGTTCTGGGCGCTACTCAATAGCGGCAGCAGCGCGTCGCTGCTCAGGCGCAGATCGGAGGCGAAACGCAGTCGACGGTAACCGAACAGCCGTTGCTGCTGATAGCTGATGGACCCCGACGAACTGGTCACAAACCCCTTGTCAGGCTCGCTACTATCAAGCCCCGGGTTGCGGCCTTGGCGCGTCGCTTGCAGCGTGAGGTTGCCAGTCCATGAACTGTAACTGCCGGTCGGCAAACTACTCGACGCCTGAAAATTGATGAGTTGAAAAAACTCCTGCCGGCCGTCCAGCGCACGGGAGTCGCTCGCGCTCAGGCGCAGCAGCGCCGAGCCGGCGTCATGCGGCAGATTCCACGACACCGAACCGCCGTGCGTCAATTGCTTGGTGACTGCGGGATCGCTGCTCGGCGCAGCGTTGCTGGCAATGGCGGACAAACTCTGGCTGGCATCAGCAGCCAACGTAGACCCACCTGCCAGCTTGAAATTGCGGCTCAAACTGTGACTGAATTGCAGCGTCAACTGGCGTTGTGGATCTTCCCCGCCGGTGCTGTTGCTGCCACTCGCTGAAGTGCCCCAGTTGTAACGAAAAGCCCCCACCTGAATCGACTCGGGCAGATAGTTCACCCCCACGGTCTGGTTGGTGCTGAGGGTTTTCTGGCCCCTGGTGTCGGTCATATTGACGTTGGCGCCGGCATTGATGCGGGTGAAGCGATTGAGCTCGTAATTGACGCCTACATTGGCATTGGCATTGAGCAGACGCGTGCCTGCCGTGTTGGAACTGACGTTCAAGCCGCTGCTGTCAGTCTCCAGCGCGAACATCCGCACGCCGCCGCTCACCGTCATCGGGTGGTCCTGCGGGCGCCAAAACGCATTGCTGCTGAGTTGCAGCAGGCGCGCATCGTTGCTGCCTTGCAGCAAACGGTAGTCGGAGCGGCTGATGTTGACCAGGTTCTCGACCGAGATCGAAGGGTCCGGCGTGTAACTGTGCTGCAGCGCCAAGTTGTTTTGCACCGCGCGCTCACCACTTTCCTCGCGCTTATTGGTGTTACGGTCGCCAAGGAACTGCAGGTTATGTTTTTCCAGCCGATGCGACAGCCTAAGCTGCAAGCTGTCTTGCACGTCGCGCCCGGCGTCGGCGCTGGTTTGGGTGCTGCGGTTCCAGCCCAGCATGGCATCGCCCTCGGGACGGATATAGCGCTGGGTAAAACCAAAGCGCTGACTGGCAAAATCGTTGGCCAAAGCCAGATCGGAGGAAACGCGGCTGTCGTTGCGCTGAAAATACGCTTCGAATGGGAATTTGCTCTGCGCCAGCACCGACAATTGCCCGTTGCCGGTCACGACCACGCTCTTGCCGCTCCTTTTGGCGGAGTCGCTGGCGCCGCTGCTGTCGCTGGCGACGGTAAAGCCCAGCGCACCGTTGACGCGCGCAAACCACGGCTGCCAGATATAGGTGCTGGTACTGGCGTTCAGGGTGGTGCTCAGCCCCGACTGCACACTGGTTTGGTCTTGAAACATATCGCGCCTGTGGCTGTAGGTAACAGAGCCACCGATTCGGACCGGCGGCAGGTACCAACTCCATCCCAGGCTGTCAGCGGACTGCGTCGTAGCGCTGGGCGCCGGCGCCGGCTGTTGCGCTGGCGCCTTCTCAGGTGGCGGCAAGGCCGGTAGTGCCGATCCGTGGAACAACAAAGCCAGCAAGCTCATCAACCTGCCTGGCGCCACTCCGCCACGCCCTACCTTTGGGTCAGTCTCAGCACCCATCGACTTCTCTCCAAGCAAACAGCCCCCGCGCCACTGTATCACTTGGCCTTGCCCCGCTTTGGTTTACTTGGCCAACGGCAAAAAACGCCCCTGGTCAATCTGTATCGGCGTCTTGGTTTTCAAATCCGCCACGAAGGCGGCCCAGGCCGCATTGCTTTGCTCACGCTGGGCTAATTCTTGCGCACGTACCTTGATCGCATCGAATTCATGCAACTTGGCGGCCTTGCGGTCGGTCAGCCAAAATACTGCTTGCCCTTGCAGCAAACGCACTGAATCGCCAATCTCGCCGACCTTCATTTTAGCCAGCAGCTCCTGGGTACCATCGGGCAACATGCCCTTGTGCAAATAACCCATATCGCCGCCCTGCTGCGCCGATTCGTCGGCCGAGAACTGACGCGCCAAAGCCGCAAAATCTTCGCCGGCGCGGGCCCGCTTGGAGAGCGCCTGCGCCTGCTCATCGGCTTTCTTCCAGCTTGCGCTGGGCGACGATGGATCAACCTTCAGCAAAATCACCGAGACCCTAATTTGCTCTGGCTCGGTAAATAGGGCCTGATTCGCGGCGTAATAG
>JAKFXU010000071.1 GCA_021731215.1 Rhodoferax sp. | reverse complement strand
TCCCGAGGTGGCTGACACATTGGCCCGCATCACCGAGCGGGTCAGCCTGCCGGTCATCGTGGACGCCGACACCGGCTTTGGCAATGCGCTCAACGTGATGCGCACGGTCAAGGGCTTCGAGCGTGCCGGCGCCGCCATGATCCAGCTGGAGGACCAGACCTTCCCCAAGCGCTGCGGCCACCTGGACGGCAAGTCGGTGGTGCCGGTGCCGGAGATGGTGGGCAAGCTCAAGGCGGCGCTCGATGCGCGCGCCAGCCGCGACACGCTGATCCTGGCGCGCACCGACGCGCTGGCGGTCGAGGGCATGGAGGCGGCCTTCGAGCGCGCCGAGCGTTACTTCGAATGCGGCGTCGATGCCCTGTTCATCGAAGCCCTGCGCAGCCCCGAGCAGATGGACGCCGCCTGCCAGCGCTTCGCCTCGCGCATTCCGCTGCTGGCCAATATGGTGGAAGGCGGCAAGACGCCGGTACAAAGCGCCGCCGAACTGCAAGCCCGTGGTTTTCGCATCGTCATCTTCCCCGGCGGCACGGCGCGCGCCGTGGCGCATACCCTGCAAGGCTACTACGCCAGCCTGCGCCAGCACCAGACCACAGCGCCGTGGCAGAAGCAGATGCTGGACTTTGAAGGCCTCAATGAAGTCATCGGCACAGCGGAACTTATGGCGGCCGGAAGGCGGTACCAGTAGGGTCCATTTGGTTTCATTGCGAGTTTCTCACTTCGATAGGGCTCTAAATCGAACTGGACTCGTGCCATCGGAAACAATGAGCCTTAGAACCTGTTCAAGATCTGCCCGGTTGCTGATTTCCGATAATCAGAAGATGAGGAAAAAGAAATACCCGAGCGACATCAGTCGCGAGCAGTTCGAACAGATCAGGCCCTTGCTGGAAAGTATGCGCAAGAAAACCAAACCGCGCACGGTGGACCTGTACGAGGTGTTCTGCGCGGTGCTCTACCTGCTCAAAAGTGGCTGCCAGTGGCGCATGCTGCCCGGGGAATTCCCCAAGTGGCGCACGGTGCATTCCTACTTCGCCCAATGGAGCAAGTCCGACCAGGATGGTGTCAGCCTCCTGGAGCGGGCTTTAAAAAAAATCAGGTTGGCGCGGCCCGTACCAGACAGGGACGCAACGCCATGACGAGCTTCTTGATCGTTGATGCGCAAAGCGTGAAGAACACCGACAGCGCTGACCACAAGGGCTACGATGCAGGCAAGAAGGTCTCGGGCATCAAGCGTCACATTGCAGTCGATACCCAGGGATTGCTGCACGCCATCGCCATCACAACGGCTGAGGTGACGGATCGCAAGGGGGCGCTACAGGCTATTGATCGGTGCGCTGCGAACCTGAGTCACGTTCAGAGCGTGCTGGCCGATGGCGGCTACGTCGAGCAGCCTTTTGCCCAAGCGGTCAAGGACAAGCTGGGCGCGGCGGTGCAAATCGCCAAACGCAATGAGTTGCACACCTTTGCAGTGATACCCCAGCGTTGGGTCGTGGAGCGCTCGTTTGCCTGGCTGGAGAAATGTCGGCGCCTATGGAAGAACTGTGAGCGAAAGCTCAACACCAGCCTGCAGTTTGTCCATCTCGCTTTCTTGGTCTTGCTGATCAGGAGATCTTGAACGGGTTCTTAGAAGTTCCAGTCGTAGTCAATCGACAACGGCGCATGGTCGCTGAAACGCTCGGTCTTGTGGATGCTGGTCGATTTGGCCGTGGCAGCGATGGCTGGAGTAGCGATCTGGTAGTCCAGGCGCCAGCCCACGTTCTTGGCGTAGGCTTGGCCGCGGTTGCTCCACCAGGTGTAGGCCTCATCCGTCGCCGTGGGTTGCAGTTGCCGGTACACGTCGACCAGGCCGGCCTCGCTCAGCAGCTTCGTCATCCAGGCCCGCTCTTCGGGTAGAAAGCCGGAGTTCTTGCGGTTGCCCTTCCAGTTTTTCAGGTCGATCTCCTGGTGCGCGATGTTGACGTCGCCGCACAGGATGAAGTCGCGCGCCGCCTTGAGACTGTGCAGGTGCGGAAAGAATTCTTCGAGGAACCGGTACTTGGCCAGTTGCCGGTCTTCGCCGGACGAGCCACTGGGGAAATAGGCGCTGATAATGGAACATTTGCTGCGTGGCGTGTCAAAACGCAACTCCACGTAGCGGCCCTCGGCATCAAATTCGCTTGAACCGTAGCCCGCGATGACGTTACTGGGTTCGTGCCGGGTGTAGAGGCCCACACCGGAATAGCCTTTCTTCTCGGCAAAGTGAAAGTAGCCGCGCAGGCCAGCCAGGTGCTCAAAGCGGCCCTGCACGTCGGCCGCCTGGGCCTTGACCTCCTGCACGCAAATACAATCAGGCTTGGTTTTTTCCAGCCAGGCTTCGAGCCCTTTGCTGCTGGCGGAGCGGATGCCGTTAAGGTTGAGGCTGGTTAATTTAAACAAGGAAGTTCCCATGGCAGAAAGTAGCGCGACAAGTGGCGGTGAGGCGAGCGCGCCCGATGCGCTGGCGCAAGAGTTTGTGCAGTTTGCGGTCGATTGTGGCGTGCTGCGTTTTGGTGAATTCAAGACCAAGGCCGGTCGCATCAGCCCCTATTTCTTCAACGCCGGCCTGTTTGACGATGGCGCCAAACTGGGACGGCTGGCGCAATTTTATGCGCAGCGCCTGCTCTCCAGCGGCATCGAATTCGACATGATTTTTGGCCCGGCCTACAAGGGCATTCCGCTCGGTGCGGCGCTGGCGGTGGAACTGGCCCGGCTCGGGCGCAACGTGCCGTTTGCCTACAACCGCAAGGAAACCAAAGACCACGGCGAGGGCGGCACGCTGGTGGGCGCGCCCTTGAGGGGGCGGGTGCTGATTGTGGATGACGTGATGTCGGCCGGCACCGCAGCGCGCGAGTCGATTGCCCTGATCCAGGCGGCTGGCGCCAGCGCGCATGCGGTCGTGATTGCACTGGACCGCCAGGAAATGGCGACCGAACAACAGGCCGACGGCAGCACGCTGGACCTGCCCTACAGCGCCGTGCAATACGTGCAGCAACAGCTCGGACTGCAGGTGGGCGCAATTGCCAAGCTGGCTGATTTGCTGCTGTACCTGGCGCAGCACAGCGCGGCCGGGCTGGCCGCCGACCACCAGCGCGTGCTGGCATACCGCCAGCGTTACGGGGTGGACGCGACGTAGTTGGCGAAGGGGGCCAACGAAACTTTCAGCCGAGTTTGGCACGCAGCAGCTCATTGACCTGGCCCGGGTTGGCCTTGCCCTGGCTGCCCTTCATGATCTGGCCGACCAGTGCATTGAGGGCCTTGCTGTTGCCCGCCTTGTACTGCTCGACGTTTTTCGAGTTGGCAGCCAGAACCTCATCGACGATCTTTTCGAGCGCGCCGCTGTCGTTCATCTGCTTGAGGCCGTCGTCAAGAATGATTTGATCCACAATTTCAAGCTGAAAATGAAAGCCACCCTGTTCGGTAAAAGACTTAACACGTGAGTCAGGATTCGACCAAAGCCGATCGAATGCTTTCTTTGCTGAGTTGTTGGAAATCGTTCCATCATCAATACGAGAGATCAGGGCGGCAAGCTGCAAGGCGCTGACCGGGCAGGCCTCAATGCCGATTTCGTCCGCGTTGAGGCGGCGCGAGACCTCGCCCATGATCCAGTTACTCGTGAGCTTGGGTTCGCGACAGGCTTGGGCAGCGGTTTCAAAATACGCCGCCATCGCCCTGCTTTGCGTCAGGACTGTCGCGTCGTAGTCCGACAGGCCATAGTCGCTCACAAAACGCTGCGCCATCACGCGCGGCAACTCCGTCATTTCGGCGCGCAGGCGCTGCACCCAGTCATCGGCAATCACCAGCGGCGGCAAATCCGGGTCGGGGAAATAGCGGTAGTCGGCCGCGTCTTCCTTGCTGCGCATGGCGCGCGTCTCGCCGGTGTCGGGATTGAACAGCACGGTCGCCTGCTCGATCGCGTGGCCATCCTCCAGTTGCTCGATCTGCCAGCGTATCTCGTAGTCCATCGCCTGCTGCATGAACTTGAAGCTGTTGAGGTTCTTGATCTCACGGCGCGTGCCCAAGGG
>JAKFXU010000073.1 GCA_021731215.1 Rhodoferax sp. | reverse complement strand
GGGAGCCGGGTAGGGTGGGCAAAGCGCAGCGTGCCCACGGGTGTCAGCCACCACGGCAGTGACCAGGCGAGTGCTACATCCTGGAATGTGCGTCCGTGGGCACGCTGCGCTTTGCCCACCCTACGAACCACCAATACCTGCGATCCAAGCCGTGAAGCGGCACGCTCCACCTTCCAACACGCGCCCACATGGGGCTCCCCTCTTGCGCCCGGCGGGGCGAGAGGGGCAGAAGTGGCATAAATTTAGAGATTCATTTGGCCATCAGCGTCTTTTTGTGTGGAAGCAGTTGCCCATTTGCAACGCCCCGAGAAACGCCAACGGTGAACAACAGAGCAAGCGAGCCTGACGCCGCCACATCAGTTTGAATCGCGCCCGGCAACGCCCCGGGGTCGTTGCTCCGTCTGGCAGGCTGGCCGCCGGAGTGACCTGCACGCCCTGCGCGATCCGCTGTATCGGGAAGCAGCGCATTTCATCATCGAGACCGGCCGCCCGTCAGTGGCCACCCTGGTCAACATGATCGTGATGCAGTTGGAACTGGCGGGTGTGCTGCCCACGAAGTAGCTCTAAACTCGGGACTATGAACGCTCCAGATCACCAAACAGTCTTGATCAATCTTGACGACCGCAGCTACCCCATCGCCATCGGTGCCGCGCTGTTTGACGACCCGCTGACCTATGCCGAGCTGCCCGGCGCCAGCAGCGCGCTGATCGTGACCAATAGCACGGTGGCGCCGCTGTACGCGCAGCGCCTGCAGGCCGCGTTGCAGGGCAAGTACCCCAACCTCCACACGCTGACCCTGCCGGACGGCGAAGCATTCAAAACCTGGCAAACGCTGAACCTGATTTTTGATGCCCTGCTGCAACACGGCTGCGACCGCAAAACGGTGCTGTTCGCCCTGGGCGGCGGCGTGGTGGGTGACATGACCGGTTTTGCGGCGGCCAGCTATATGCGCGGCGTGCCTTTTGTGCAGGTGCCGACCACCCTGCTGGCGCAGGTCGACTCAAGCGTCGGTGGCAAGACCGGCATCAACCACCCGCTGGGCAAGAACATGATTGGTGCGTTTTACCAGCCGCTCATGGTGGTGTGTGACCTGGCTACGCTGCAGACGCTGCCGCAGCGCGAACTCAGTGCCGGGCTGGCCGAGGTGATCAAGTACGGCCCGATTGCCGATCTGTCGTTTTTGGCCTGGATTGAGGACCACATCGACGCGCTGATGGCGCGCGACGCGAAGGCACTGGCCCATGCGGTCAAGCGCAGTTGCGAAATCAAGGCGTCGGTGGTGGCGCAGGATGAGCGCGAAGCGGGGCTGCGCGCCATTCTCAACTTTGGCCACACCTTTGGCCACGCGATCGAGGCCGGTCTGGGATACGGTCAGTGGCTGCATGGCGAGGCGGTCGGTTGCGGCATGGTGATGGCGGCGCACTTGTCGCAGCGGCTGGGGCTGGTGGACGCGGCCTTCGTTCAGCGCCTGACCGTGCTGATTCAAAAGGCGGGTTTGCCCGTGACCGGGCCGCGCCTGTCAGAGGCTGACAACGCCGGGCGCTACCTGGAACTGATGCGGGTGGACAAAAAGGCAGAGGGCGGGGCGATCAGGTTCGTCGTGATCGACGGAGCGGCCCGCGCCGCCGTGCGCAGCGCACCGGACGCGCTGGTGCGCGAGGTGATCGATTTGTGCTGCACCTGAACATGCCGCTTGCGGCCTATGCCTGCGATCCGGCCCAATCGCGCGGGCGTCGCTTCGCGCAAGCGCCGGCGCCCACGCGCAGCGAATACCAGCGCGACCGCGACCGCATCGTTCATTGCACCGCGTTTCGACGCCTGGTGTACAAAACGCAGGTGTTTCTGAACCACGAGGGCGACTTGTTTCGCACCCGCCTGACGCACTCGCTGGAGGTGGCGCAACTGGGGCGCTCAATGGCCCGTTCGCTCGGGCTCAACGAAGACCTGGTGGAGGCGATTGCGCTGGCGCATGACCTGGGTCATACGCCGTTCGGCCACGCCGGGCAGGATGCCCTGAATGACTGCATGAGCGCCTTCGGCGGCTTCGAGCACAACCTGCAAAGCCTGCGCGTGGTGGACCAACTGGAAGAGCGCTACCCGCAGTTCGACGGCCTGAACCTCAGCTTCGAGACGCGCGAAGGCATTCTCAAGCACTGCTCGCGCAGCAACGCCGAGCAACTGGAGCAGCGCGAGCCGGGCGGGGTCGGGCGGCGTTTTCTGGAGCGAACCCAACCCAGCCTGGAGGCTCAGTTGTGCAATCTGGCTGACGAAATCGCCTACAACGCGCATGACATCGACGACGGCGTGCGCTCCGGCCTGATCACGCTGGCGCAACTGCAGGAGGTGGCGCTGTTTGATGATTTCAGGCGCCAGGCGCTGGCCGAGTACCCGCACTTGCAGGACAAGACGCAGGGCCGTCGCCTGCTGTACGAGACCATTCGCCGCATGCTCAGTGCCCAGGTCTACGACGTGATTGACGCGACCGCGGGCGCGCTGCGAGCCGCCGCGCCCGCAAGTGTGCAGGCGGTGCGCCAGTTGGCGCCTTTGCTGCAGTTTGGGCCGGACATGCGCGTGCAGTCGCAGGCGCTCAAGACATTTCTGTTGCATCGGTTGTACCGCCATCCGCGCGTCCTTCACACCACGGGGCAGGCCAGGCAAGTGGTGGCTGAGCTGTTTGCCGCCTATCTGGCGCGCCCGCAGGAGATGAAGCCTCGTTTTCTGGCGCGCTGCGAGGCGGCACGCGGCGCGCCCGATGCGATGAGCGTTAGCGCCCGCGTGGTGGCGGACTATATTGCCGGCATGACCGACCGCTTTGCCGGGCGCGAGCATGAGCGCTTGACCGGCATGAAGCTGCTTTAATTCATGGCTGCCAGCAGTCAACAGCGCCAGGAACCCCGCGTGAAATCTCTCAATCCACTTCAATCGCAGGCCCGTGTTGCGCAAGTCACAAAACACGCCAAAGCGCAAGCCACAAGGTCAGCGCTCGGGCCAACGGCGAGCGAAATCAGGCCCGGCCAGTCGGTCGAGCTGCTTAAAGAGCTGCATATCCTGACCCGTGACGGCAAGCTCAATCAGGACTCGCGCCGCAAGCTCAAGCAGGTTTACCATCTGTTCCAGTTCATCGAAAAGCTGTTGCTGGAACTGGCCGGCCAGCCGGGCGGCATCACGCTGGCTGACCACGGCGCCGGCAAATCGTATCTGGGGTTCATTATTTACGACCTGTTTTTCAAGACGCAAAAAGCCGGTCACATTTACGGTATCGAAAGCCGTCCCGAGCTGGTGCAGAAATCACGCGAGCTGGCCGCACGGCTGGGCTTTGAGCGCATGTCGTTTTTGAACCTGAGCGTGGCCGAGTCAGCCCGCGCGAATGAACTGCCAGATCGCATTGACGTGGTGACCGCGCTGCACGCCTGCGACACCGCCACCGACGACGCCATCGCGTTTGGCCTGCAAAAACAGGCCCAGTTCATGGTGCTGGTGCCCTGCTGCCAGGCCGAAGTGGCGCGCTATCTGAACAGCAGCAAGGCGCTGTCACTGGCGCGCACGCCGTTGGCCGAGCTGTGGCGCCACCCGCTGCATACGCGCGAGCTGGGCAGCCAGATCACCAACGTGCTGCGCTGTCTGTACCTGGAGGCCTGGGGCTATCAGGTCAGCGTGACCGAACTGGTGGGCTGGGAGCACAGCCTGAAGAACGAGCTCATCATCGCGCGCTACACCGGCCAGAAAAAGCGGGCGGCGGCGCAGCGCCTGCGCGCCCTGCTGCAGGAGTTTGGCTTGAGCGGCCTGCTTGACAGCCGCTATGCCTTGCCGACCGACAAGGGGCCAGGTAGCCAGACGGACCCCGTCAGTTCCAACCAATCCTGCGTTCATCCATGGCCCGTCTCCCCCGCCTGACCCTGCCCGGTTACCCCCACCACGTGATCCAGCGTGGCAACAACCGCCAGCCCATTTTTGCGTCCAGCGCGGATTACCAGACCCTGCTCGATCTGCTGGAAGAGAATGCCAAAAAGTTCAACGTGGCCATTCACGCCTATGTGC
>JAKFXU010000435.1 GCA_021731215.1 Rhodoferax sp. | reverse complement strand
GAATGGAATGGAACCCCGCTTGACGCTCAAGACGGGGTGAACTTGTGGCAGCATCCAAATCGTCCCTCACGGCGCTCACGCTGGGCGCCATTGGCGTGGTTTACGGCGACATCGGCACCAGCGTGCTGTACGCCATCAAGGAAGTGTTCGGCTCCGGCCACCTTCCTTTCACCCCCGATAACGTTTACGGCATCCTCTCCATCTTCTTCTGGACGCTGACGGTCATCGTGTCCATCAAGTACGTGACGCTGGTGCTGCGGGCCGACAACAACGGTGAGGGTGGCCTGGTGGCGATGCTGGCGCTGGCGTCCCAATCGGTCAAGGACAAGCCCCGGCTGCGCCGCGTGCTGCTGCTGGTGGGCATCTTCGGCACCTGCCTGTTCTACGGCGACGGCGTCATCACCCCGGCCATCTCCGTGCTGTCGGCGGTGGAAGGCCTGGAGGTGGTGTCGCCCGCCTTCAAGAAGTACGTGATTCCACTCACGCTGGCCATCCTGTTTGGCTTGTTCGCGGTGCAAAAGCACGGCACGGCGGGCATCGGCAAGTTTTTCGGTCCGATCACGCTGCTGTGGTTTGCCGTCATTGCCGTGCTGGGCCTCTCGCATATCGTCAGCAACCCGGCCATTTTGTGGGCGGTCAGCCCGCACTACGCGCTGGGCTTCATGTTCCATCACCCCGGCACCACCTTCATCCTGCTGGGCGCGGTGGTCTTGTGCGTGACGGGGGCCGAGGCCCTGTATGCCGATCTCGGCCATTTCGGCAAGAAGCCGATCCGCCTGGCCTGGTTCTCGGTCGTCATGCCGGCGCTCACGCTCAACTACTTCGGCCAAGGCGCGCTGCTGTTGAAGAACCCGGAGGCGGTGAAAAACCCGTTTTATCTGATGGCGCCCGACTGGGCGCTGCTGCCGCTGGTGGGGCTGGCCACCATGGCCACCGTGATCGCCTCGCAGGCGCTGATCACGGGCGCCTTCAGCGTGACCAAGCAGGTGATTCAGCTCGGTTACCTGCCGCGCCTGCAGGTGCGCCACACCAGCGTCAAGGACACCGGCCAGATTTACATGCCCTTCGTCAATTGGGGCCTGTTTGTCGCCATCGTGCTGGCGGTCGTGATGTTCCGCTCATCGAGCAACCTGGCGGCGGCCTATGGCCTGGCCGTCACGCTGGACATGCTGATCACCACCGTGCTGACCTTCTTCGTGATTCGCTACAGCTGGAACTACCCGCTGTCGCTGTGCCTCGGGGCCACCGGCTTTTTCTTCGTAGTGGACCTGGCGTTTTTCGGCTCCAACCTGCTCAAGCTGTTCGATGGCGGCTGGTTCCCGCTGCTGATCGGCGGCGCGCTGTTTGCCCTGATGGTGACTTGGAAAGACGGGCGGCGCTTGCTGAACGAAAAACTGCGCGCTGACGCGATCGATCTGCCCAGTTTTCTGGAGGCGGTGTTTGTCAGTCCCCCGGTGCGGGTGGAAGGGACGGCGGTGTTCCTGACGGCCGAGCCTGGCACCGTCCCGAACGCGATGCTGCACAACCTCAAGCACAACAAGGTGCTGCACGAGAACAATCTGTTTGTCACGGTGCATAATCACGAGCTGCCCTGGATCGGGATGGACAAGCGCCTGGAGATCGAGTCGCTAGGCCACGACTGCTGGCAGGTGATCGTGAACTATGGCTTCAAGAACGACCCCGATCTACCCCGGGCGCTGCAGCAGATCAAGGGCCGCGGCTGCGAGCTCGACGCCATGAGCACCAGTTATTTCCTGTCACGCGACACCGTCGTCCCCAGCCTGGGCCGCGGCATGGCGCACTGGCGCGAGAAGTTGTTCGCGCAAATGCACCACAATGCCAGCGCCGCCGCCGACTTTCTCAAACTGCCCAACAATGCGGTGGTGGAGCTGGGCTCGAAGATCGAGATCTGACGATTTTTTTGACATCAGTCCGGCGTCGGGTGTTTGTTGTGGGCCATTACCTGGTTGTTTTTCATCTAAAACCAACTCCGGTTTGAAACCTCCCCTTTCAGGGGGATAGAATTCATTTGGGAGTGGGGGGTAAGCTCTTCCAAATTCGCCCCTTCAGGGGCGTGGATTGAAACATGAACCTGCTTTTTATCACCGATCCCCTTGAATCGTTCAAGATTCACAAGGACAGCACCTTCGCCATGATGCGCGCGGCGCAACAGCGCGGTCACAGGGTGGCCGCTTGCGAGCCGCAGGATGTCATGTGGCAGCGCGGCGCCCTGGTCTCGGCCCATGTGCGCGATATCACGCTCACGGGGCGGTCCGACGCGTGGTTCGAGGTCAAACAGGCGCGCGCCGTCGCGCTGAAGGACTTCGACGCTATCCTGATGCGCAAGGACCCGCCGTTCGACAGCGAATACTTCTACGCCACGCACCTGCTGGCGCAGGCCGAACGCGACGGCGCGCGGGTGTTCAACAAGCCCGGCGCGCTGCGCGACCACCCGGAAAAGCTCGCCATCATGGAGTTCCCGCAGTTCATCGGGCCGACCCTGGTCACGCGCGACGAAGCCGATATCAAGCGCTTCCATGCCGAGCACGGCGACATCATTCTCAAGCCGCTCGACGGCATGGGGGGCATGGGTATCTTCCGCGTCGGGCCGGATGGCTTGAACCTGGGCTCCATCACCGAGACGCTCAACCGCCACGGCGCGCAGAGTCTGATGGTGCAGAAATTTCTGCCCGAGATCGTGGACGGCGACAAGCGCATCCTGCTGATCGGCGGCCAGCCGGTGCCTTACTGCCTGGCGCGCATTCCGCAGGGCAGCGAGGTGCGCGGCAACCTGGCTGCCGGCGGCAAGGGCGTGGCGCGGCCGCTCTCGGTGCGCGACCGTGAGATTGCCCAGGCGCTGGGTCCGGTTCTGAGCGCGCGCGGCTTGCTGCTGGTGGGGCTGGACGTGATTGGCGACAGCCTGACCGAGATCAACGTCACCAGCCCGACCTGTTTCCAGGAAATTTTTGATCAGACCGGCTTCGATGTCGCCGCCCTGTTTGTGGCTGCGCTGGAGCAAGCCGTCAGCGCTTGAGCGCGCTCACGCCATCGACAAACACCTGCAGTTCGCCCGGCGCCATGGCGGTCCAGGCTTCGTTGCTGGTCAGGGGTTCGGTCACGACAATCACCAGGCGGTCCTGCGGACCGTTGAAACTGGCCAGATCGACGCTCACGTCGTCATCCTTGAGATGCACTTCGGTGAACGGGTGCTGGCGCAGCACGTAATGCAACTGGGTGCTGGCATGCGCCCACAGGGCCTGGCCGTTGCTCAGCAGAAAATTGAAGGTGCCGTGCTTGGCAATTTTGGGCACCAGCTCGCTCAGGGTGCGGGTCAGTTCGGCCACGCTGGGCACGCCGGCATGGGACTTGGCCAGTTCCTGCAGCAGCCAGCAAAACGCCAGTTCGCTGTCGGTGTTGCCGACCGGGCGGAAACTGCCATGCAAGGCGGGCGCATAGTTTTTCAGGTCGCCGTTGTGGGCAAACACCCAATAGCGCCCCCACAGCTCGCGCACAAACGGGTGGCAGTTTTCCAGCGTGACGGCGCCCACCGTGGCCTTGCGCACATGGGCGATCACGTTATGGCTCTTGATCGGATAGCTGCGCAGCATCTTGGCAATCGGCGAGTGGGCGGCGCCCTGCTGGTCGACAAAGTAGCGCACTCCCTTGCCGGGCGCGGCGCCCTCGCCCTCGAAGAAAGCGATGCCCCAGCCATCGGCGTGGTGGCCGGTAGCACCGCCGCGCTGCGAAAACCCGGTGAAACTCAGGTGCAGGCTGGCCGGCAGACGGCTGTTCATTCCAAGCAATTGACACATGGGGGTGGCAGTTTACGGCGCGGCGGCGGGCATCACGCTGGCACGGCGGTCTCAGGCGCGCGCTTCGCTCCACAACACGCCGCCGCTGGCCCAGTTTTCGGGCTTGACGTCGGTGATCAGGATATCAACCGCAGCGGGCGAGCCACCCAGCACTTCAACCGAAATGCGGGTGATTTCTTGCACCAGTTTTTTCTTCTGTTCAAGGGTGCGCCCTTCAAGCATTTCGATATGGT
>JAKFXU010000029.1 GCA_021731215.1 Rhodoferax sp. | reverse complement strand
GCGGCGTCCATGGCGCGCTGCGCGAAGGTGCGGCGCTGCTTGCGCAGGATGTCCAGGGTCTTGTCGATGGCTTCGTCGCTGACTTCAGAAGTCAGTTTCTCTACTTCGGCATTGGCCAGGTCGCCGATCTTGACTTCCGGGTAAACCTCGAAGATCGCATCAAAAGCCAGCTCGCCCTCGGGCGCGCCTTCTTTTTCGCTGATGCGCGGCTGGCCGGCCACACGCAGCTTGGCTTCGTTGGCAGCCTGAGAGAAAGCTTCGCCGACCTTGTCGTTCATGACTTCGTAATGCACCGAGTAACCGTAACGCTGGGCCACCACATTCATGGGGACCTTGCCGGGACGGAAGCCGTCCATCTTGACCGTGCGCGCCATGCGCTTGAGGCGTGAGTCGACTTCAGACTGGATGGCGCTGACCGGCAGGGTCAGGGTCATCTTGCGTTCCAGCTTTTCAAGGGTTTCAACAGTCACGGCCATGATCTACTCCTAATATCGAGGATGTGTAAAAGACGCATGCCTGTGGCGGCTGGGCCCCGCGGCAAACGTCCTGAAAAATCTCACTGGTGGTGCGCGGGGGGGGACTCGAACCCCCACATCCTTGCGGACGTCAGGACCTAAACCTGGTGCGTCTACCAATTTCGCCACCCGCGCGCCGGAAACAAAAACGGGAATCCTCAGCTTTCAGCCTACGGACCCCCGCCTGAAATCGGTCAACTTTCTATTTTAGCCTGTATCGGCGCCCTCTCCGACTGCCGGTTAACCCGGCCCCGGTTTAAGCCGGCATGACGCCGGGTGTTTCCCGTTTCACGCGAAACCATGCGGCGTACATGGCCGGCAAGGCCAGCAGGGTCAGCACGGTGGCCACGATCAGGCCGCCCATGATGGCGACGGCCATTGGGCCCCAGAACACGCTGCGCGACAGCGGGATCATGGCCAGCACCGCGGCTGCGGCGGTCAGCACGATGGGCCGCAGGCGCCGCACGGCCGACTCGACAATCGCGTCCCAGGCCGGGATGCCGGCCGCGCGATCCTGCTCGATCTGGTCGATCAGGATCACCGAGTTGCGCTGGATCATGCCCATCAGGGCGATCACGCCCAGCAAGGCCACAAAACCGAAAGGGCGGCCCAGCAGCAGCAAGGCGCCGGCCACACCGGCAATGCCCAGCGGCCCGGTCAGGAACACCAGCATCGCGCGGCTGAAGCTGTGCAGTTGCAGCATGAGCAGCGTGAAGGTCAGGAACAGCATGATGGGAATCCCGGCGGCGATGGACGCCGAGCCCTTGCTGCTTTCCTCCACCGCCCCGGCCACTTAGATGCGGTAGCCGCTCATGCCGTTCTGCTGCCATTTGGCCTCAATGGCTTTGAGGCCAGGCAGCAATTCGGCGGTCACGGTAGCGCCTTGCAGACCCTCGACGATGTCGCCCTGCACCGTGATCGCGTAGTCGCGGTTCTCGCGCCACATCACGCCGGGCTCCCAGGTGAACACCGGCTTGGCGATCTGCGTCAGCGGAATCGATTTGCCCGAGGCCGTCGGCAGGTAGGCGTTGGCGATGTCGGTGATGGCGTTGCGCTCGTCCAGCGGCTGGCGCAGCACGATGTCGATCAGTTTGTCGCCCTCGCGGAACTGGCCCACGGTGCTGCCGGCCAGGATGGTTTTGGAGGCCTGGGCGATCGACTGGCTGGTCACGCCCAGCGCCCGCGCCTTGGACTGGTCCACCTCCAGGCGCAGCACCTTGACTGATTCGTTCCAGTTGTCGTTGACGCCGCGCGTGTTGGCGCTCTCGCGCATGGCGGCCTTGACTTCGTCGGCGCGTTCACGCAGCACCAGCGGGTCGGTACCGACCACGCGGAACTGCACCGGGTAAGGCACGGGCGGGCCGTTGGGCAGCAGCTTGATGCGGCCACGCACCTCGGGGAACTCCTGGGCCAGCAAGGCCGGCAGCTTGATGCGCAGCGACTCGCGCACTTTCAGGTCTTTCGGCAGCACGATGAACTGCGACACGTTGCTCTGCGGAAACACCTGGTCCAGCGGCAGGTAAAAACGCGGCACGCCGGAACCGACCCAGGTGCTGACCGAGCGCACGCCCTCTTCCTTCAGCAGCCGTTCTTCGACGCGTTTGGCCGTCAGTTCATTGGCGGCAAAGGAAGTGCCTTCGGGGAACCAGATGTCCACCATGATTTCCGGCCGGCTCGAATCCGGGAAAAACTGCTGCTGTACCTTGCCCATGCCCAAGATGCCCAGCGCAAAAAACAGCACGGTCGCGCCTATGGTGATCCAGCGGTACTCGACGCACCAGTTCACCGCACGCCTGAAAGTTTTGTAGAACGGTGTGTCGAAGTGCTCCTGGTGGCCCGCCGCAGCGCCTTCGGGCAGCGGCTTGGCTTTCAGCAGCAGGGTGCCGAGGTAAGGCACAAAATACACCGAAACTATCCAGCTCAGCACCAGCGCAATCACCGTCACCGCAAAAATCGCGAAGGTGTATTCGCCCACGGTCGATTGGGCCAGGCCGATCGGCAAGAAGCCCACCGCCGTGATCAGCGTTCCGGTCAGCATGGGCATGGCGGTGATTTCGTAGGCAAAGGTCGCGGCCCGCACCTTGTCGTAACCCTCTTCCATCTTGCGCACCATCATCTCGACCGCAATGATGGCATCGTCCACCAGCAGGCCCAGCGCAATGATCAGCGAACCCAGCGATATCTTGTGCAGCCCGATGCCGAAGTAACTCATGGACAGAAAGGTCACCGCCAGCACCAGCGGTATGGTGATGCCCACCACCAGCCCCGGACGCATGTCGATGTAATAACGTTTCCACAGCGGGTGTTGTCCGGGGCGCCGGTGAAAACCCAGCGCGATGAAACTCACGGCCAGCACGATCACCACCGCCTCGATCAGCACCTTGACGAATTCGTTGACCGAACTCGCCACGGCGGTCGGCTGGTCCTGGATCTGCACCAGCTCGATGCCGGCCGGCAGGTTGGCGCTGATGCCGGCGGTCGCGGTTTTCAGCGCCTTGCCGAGCGCGATGATGTCGCCGCCCTTGGCCATGGACACGCCCAGCGCGATGACTTCGCGGCCCTGGTGCCGCACCTTGACCGCCGGCGGGTCGACGTAGCCGCGCTTGATCTCGGCGATGTCGCCCAGGCGCAGCTGGCTGCCTGAATTGCCGCGGATCGGCATGGCGCGCAACTGCTCGACCGCCTCGAACTGTCCGGCCACCCGCACCTGCACGATGTCCAGCGGCGTCTGGACGGCGCCGGCCGACTCCACGGCGTTTTGCTGGCCGAGCTGGGTCAGCACCTGGTTGAAGTCCAGCCCGAGCTGGGCCAGGCGCTTTTGCGAAATTTCGATGAACAGCTTTTCGTCCTGCACGCCGAACTGCTCGACCTTGGCGACGTCGGGCACGCGCAGCAGGCGCTGGCGCACGTCATCGGCAAAGGTCTTGAGTTCGGCATAACTGAAACCGTCGGCCTGCAGCGCGTAGATCACGCCATACACATCACCAAAATCGTCGTTGAAAAACGGCCCCTGCACACCGGCCGGCAGCGTGTAGCGCATGTCGCCGATCTTCTTGCGCACCGCGTACCAGACGCCGGCCACGTCGGCGGCCTTGGACGAATCCTTGATCTGGAAAATGATCTGCGACTCGCCCGGCTTGGAGTAGCTGCGGATCTTGTCGGCGAAAGGCACTTCCTGCAGCGTGCGCTCGAGCTTGTCGGTGACCTGTTCGGCCACCTGCTGCGCCGTGGCGCCAGGCCAGTAAGTGCGCACCACCATCGCGCGGAAGGTGAAGGGCGGGTCCTCGTCCTGGCCGAGCTGGAAGTAGGCAGCAAAGCCCAGCAGCATCAGCACCACCATCAGGTAGCGTGTCAGCGCCGGATGGTCCAGCGCCCATTTGGACAGGTTGAAGCCGTCTTTGGGTTGTTCGGGGTTCATGCCTGCCTCACTTCGCAGGCGCTGCCGCGGGGGTGGCGGCGGCCGCGGGCGCTATCGGATTGATAGCTGTCTGCGCAGGCGGGACAGGGGCTACAGCCGCTTTTGGCTGATAAATCGTGACTTTCTGGCCGGGTGAGAGCACATG
>JAKFXU010000030.1 GCA_021731215.1 Rhodoferax sp. | reverse complement strand
GGTACTGCGCCGTTCACCATGAGCCATTCTCCCCTTCTGAAAATGCACGCATGTTAACCTGATCACCATCCCTGGCGATGGCAGCGCGGGGGGACGCTTCACCCGTGTCTAGCAGCCAAGCGTCGAGTTGGTGGCTGATGTGCGTGAACCAGGCCCGCCCGGGTTTGACCTTGTCAATCAGATCCAGCGCCGTGGTCCAGTCGTTGTGGTTTTTTGGCTCAAGCTGTGGCGGATAGCTGCAGTCCAGGGCCAGGCCGTGCGCTTGCCATTGCGACAGAAAGGTCTCTGTGCGCGGCGGTAAACCCAGGGTGTCAGTCAGGTAGGCAAAGCGCTCACCCCTGGAAGATTCCATCGCGTAGCCGAACGTGACCTTGGAGTGAATCAGGGGCAAGGGGGTCAGCGTCACATCCCCGAGGGTGATCGGCTCAAACTTGGACAGCGCGTGAAATTCAAGCAGGCCCGGGTGCTTGTACAAGTCGGCGCAGCCCTCAGCGTCGGGCGGGCCATAGACCGGTATGCGCGTGCCTGTGCCCCAACGCAGGTGGAACAGGCCCTGAAGGTGGTCGGCGTGAAAGTGCGTGAGCACGATCGCATCCAGCTCGCCAGGCGCGAAACGCTGATGCAGGTCCATCAGCCCGGCGTCCAGCAGGATGCGGGTCTGGCCCGATTCGACCAGCGCCGAGCACGGGCGTCGCACGCAGCGAGGGTCGCGCTGCGCACGCGTACAGGCCACGCAGGTACAGCCATACAGCGGCACGCCGCCTGCGGCGCCGGTGCCTAAAAAGGTCACACGCATGGCACCACTGCACTGTCGATTCGACTGTAGCGGCGGATCAAGTCCACCAGCGCATCACCGGCCACGCGCAACTCGCCCTCGTTGCGGATGACCTCACCGGTGTGGGCTGAGGACTGGATGGCGGGCAGGCGCGCCAACCGGGCCTCGATTTCCTGGGCACTTTCACGGCCACGGGCTTCAAGCCGTTTTCGCAGCACGTCCGGTGACACCGCGATCCAGACCGGCAGCAGTTCCGGATAGCGCTGCGCTGCCACCTTCAGGTAGTCCCGCGAGCCATTGAGCACCACCGTCACGCCTTTGGCCAGCCATTGGTTGACCTCGATGCCGATGCCATAGGCGTGGCCATGGCTTTCCCAATGCATGGCCAATAACCCAGCCTGGCGGCGGGACTCAAATTCCTCAGCCATCAAGGCGACGTGGTTTTCACCGCCGGCATCCGCCGCGCGGGTAATGTAGCGGTGGGCAAATACCACCTGGGTTTCGTTGGCCAGGCGTGCTCTGGCATGCGCCATCAGACTGTCCTTGCCGCTGCCCGATGCGCCGACGACATAGATAAGGCGTGCTTTCATGACGCGTTCCCTCAGGCGTGATCGAAATGCGCCGACAGGGCGGCAACGCCTGCGACCCAGACCCGATCGGCCTGGGGCAAGCCGCCCAGGTGCTTCACCGCCACCAGATCGGCCCGTTGGCCGACGGCGATTTCACCGCGATCGCTCAGGCCCGCGGCGCGCGCCGGGTTGCGCGTGACCAGGGCAATGGCCTGCGCCAGCCCGATGCCGGCCAGTTCGGGCAGCTTCATCACCGAAGGCAGCAGTGCGGCGGCGGAGTAATCGCCGCACAGACAGTCCGCCACGCCTTCGAGCACCGCATCGAGCGCGCGCATGTTGCCGGACTGCGACTTGCCGCGCAGGATGTTCGGGGCGCCGAACAGCGTCGCCATGCCGCGCGCGCGCGCCGCCTGCGCTGCCGCCAGATGGGTCGGAAACTCGGAGACGACGGCGCCCAGGTCGGCCAGGGCGTTCACCTTGTCTTCGCTGTCGTCGTCGTGACTGGCAATGGCGACGCCCCGCGCGCGCGCCAGCGCGGCGAGTTGCGCCATGCGCTCCATTGCCCCCGCCGCCGCGGCCTGTTTGCCCGCGAGCAGGGCATCGAATTGGGCGTCGGAGGTTTTGTAGCTGCGCGCAAGGTAAGCCCGGTAGGCGGCCACGTCCTGGAACTGCCCCTGCCCCGGGCTGTGGTCCATGAAGGACAGCAGGTGCGCATGGCCGTTGTGCAGCAGGTCGGCCAGCACGGCGGGCGCGGTCTCGTCCGTGACTTCGTAGCGGGCGTGCACCCGGTTGTCCACCAGCGCATGGGCCTGCCAGGCGTGAACCGCGCGGGCAATCTCGGCGGCAAAACCGTTGTTGCGCACGCCCAGTTCATGGTTGGCGAAGGACAGGGCGTGAAACACCGTGGTGATGCCGGCCATCGCATTGCGCTTGTCGGCCTGGGCGCAGGCGAAGTCCAGCGGAAAGTGGACGCCCGGGCGCGGCTCGACTTCTTTTTCCAGCGCATCGCAATGCAGGTCGATCATGCCGGGGATCAGCACGCGAGCGGACAGGTCAAGGGTGCGGGTGTTGCCGATGGCTTCGGGGTCGATCGCCGCGATGACGCCGTGGTCGATCAGGATGGCCACGTCGTCACGCACCTCTTGGGCGAAAACGACACGGGCGTGGGTCAACAGTAAACGGCTCATGATGTACAGGTTTCCAGAATGTCGGATACGGCGACCGGGGGCGTGAGCTCGACCACACGATTGGCCGTGCGCCGAACCAGCGCGGGGTCGTGGAAGATAGCGAGCATGGCGACACCCTCGGCCTTGATGGTTTCAATCAGGTCGATCACCCGTTCCGTGGTGGCGGGGTCCAGGCTGGCGGTGGGTTCGTCCAGCAGCAGCAGCCGGGGCCGCGCGATCAGGCCGCGCGCCAGGTTGACGCGCTGCTTTTCTCCACCCGAAAAGGTGGCGGGCGGCACGCCCCACAGACGCTCGGGCACATTGAGCAGGCCCAGCAGTTCGCTGGCGCGCGCGCGCGCCGCGGCGCGCCCCACGCCCTGCGCCACCAGTGGTTCGCACACCACGTCCAGCGCGCTGCGGCGCGGCAGGCAATGCAGGAACTGGGTGACAAAACCGATGTCGCGCTGGCGCAATTCGAGCATGCGGTGCTCGGCGGCTTGCGCCAGGTCGGTGGTGTTGCCTGCCGCATCGCGGTAAAGCATGCGCCCGCCCGAGGGCAGGTAGGTGCGGTAAACGCACTTGAGCACCGAGGACTTGCCCGCGCCCGTGGGGCCGATGAGCGCGGTCAACTGGCCGGCATGGACTTGCGTGTGTACGTTGGCACACGAGGGAATCAGCTTGTTCTGCTCGTGCAACTGGAAGTGCTTGCTCAAGCCTTCGACTTCAAGAATGGGTTGCATCACGGGGTTCCTTACAAGGCCGAAGCCACCAGCCGCTGGGTATAGGCGTGCTGGGGGTCTTCAAGAATTTGATCGGTCAGGCCCGACTCGATCACGCGGCCGTACTTCATGACCAGCGTGCGGCCCGCCAGCAGGCGGATGACGCCCAGGTCGTGGGTGACGACGATCATCGCGGTGTGCAGCTCCTGCTGGATTTCCAGGATCAGGTCCAGGATGCGGGCCTGCACCGACAGGTCCAGCCCGGTCGTCACCTCATCCAGATACAACAGCGGCGGCCGTGTGGCGAGGGCCTTGGCAATCTGCACGCGCTGCTGCATGCCGCCCGAGAACTTCTTGGGCGACTCGTCCATGCGGTCGATCAGCACTTCGGTGCGGGCCAGCAACTGGCGCGCCCGTTCGCGGATTTCGCCGTAGTGCCTGAGGTCGCTCATGAGCAGCCGCTCGGCGATGTTGCCGCCGGCCGAGACGTTGAAGTTCAGCCCCAGGTGCGGGTTCTGGTACACCATGCCGAAGCGGTGGTTGCGCAGCCAGCGCTGGCGGGCGGCGTTGAGCGCGAACATGTCCCACTGGCGCTCGCCGTCCTGGCCATCAAAGAAGATCGCCTCGCCGGCCGTGGGCGCATCGTCGAAAAACAGGGTTTTGACCACCGTGGACTTGCCGCTGCCGGACTCGCCCATGATGCCGAGAATCTCGCCGGCGTGCAGGTCCAGGCTGACGTTGTGGGCCGCCACCACCGAACCGCAGTGCGGGCAGATGTTGGTGTCCGCCTCGGGGCCGGTGCTCTCGACGCACTGCGGACAGCCGCGACCGTGGATTTTGGACAGGCCACGGA
>JAKFXU010000393.1 GCA_021731215.1 Rhodoferax sp. | reverse complement strand
GCTGTGGCAGTGGGCGCACCCCCAGCAGAACGCCGACACCCAGCTCGCCCCGATGGCAGCAAGCTCAAGCGTAAAAGTCTGACGATTTGAATCCATGACGATCATTGCACGCGAGACCTGCTGCGCCTGTGGCACTGACAACTCCGGCGAACCCGTTCACCCGCTCTCGGCTGCTTCGTGGCCGCTGAAAACCTGCCGCCAGTGCCAGCTGGTATACCTGACCCGGGTGCCGGACTACCAGACCACCGGCACTGAATTTGCATTTGAGAAAACGGCGCAAGCCAAGTCCGTTCGCCGCGACCAAACCCGCCCGCTTGAGCGCCGCATCAGCAATGGATTGAAGTGGTTTCGTTCCAAGGTGATGAAGCGCAAGCGCGCACTGGCCATGGCCCTGAAGCACGCCCGCAAGGTGGATGCGACCGTGGTCGACATCGGCTGTGGCGGGGGCGCCATCCTGGCCTCAATGCCCGCCACGTTCAAGGTGATTGGGATCGAAATTTCGCCCGCGCTTGCGTCGCAGACGCGCGAAAAATTGTCGCGGCAAAGAGGTCGCAGCGAGGTTTATCACGCCGACGCCATCTCGGGCCTGCGCGAGTTGCCAGCAGGCACTGCCGATGTCGTGCTGATGATCAGTTATCTGGAGCATGAGTCAACCCCTTGCCAGCTCTGAAGGCTTCGCTTCATGCCTTGCGCGCCGGTGGACGCTGCATTGTCAAGGTGCCGAATTTCGCCTCGTGGAATCTGACTCTGAAGAAAAAGAAATGGTGCGGTTTTCGCTTCCCCGATCACGTCAATTACTTCACGCCCGCCACGCTGAGCGAGCTGGCCCGGCGCGCTGGCTTCGACCTCCTGCCGATCCCCCTGTCCCATCGATTTCCCACCAGCGACAACATGTGGGTGGTGCTGCAAGCCCCCAGATCGCCGCTCGCCTGACCAGGGGCAGTTGTAGTTGTAGGGTGGGCAAAGCGCAGCGTGCCCACGCACCTTCCAGGATGTAGCACTCGCTTGGTCACTGCCGTGGCGGCTGACACCCGTGGGCACGCTGCGCTTTGCCCACCCTACCCGGTTCCTCAACGTGGCGCGGGTACTTCATCCCTTCCAACACCAGGCCCAATGTGGCAGTTAGCTCCCTCTCGCCCGGCGCGGCGGCTGCAATCTGTATCGGGCCTCGCCGCTGCGCCCGCCCGGCGCGCACGACGCCGCCGCTGCGGCGCTTGATTTGCCGCATGAGATGCTGACGGTCAGCCTGCCGACCCTGGTGATCTGGGGGCTCGACGATAGGGCCCTGCCGCCGGGACTGATCGACGGCCTCGACGCCTATGTTGAACACCTCAGCCTTGAAACCGTGGCGGGTGCCTCGCACTGGATCGTGCATGAAAAGCCGCAGCTTATTGCGCAATTGCTGCAACAATTTTTGTTGCCAAAAGAATAGCCAAAAACGTCGAAAATTCAGTACGCGGGCGGCGTCCCGGGCGGGAGCCCCTTGAAACGCTTGTGCACCCAAAAATACTGGTCCGGCATGGTGTCGATATAGGACTGCAAGCGAGCATTCATGAGGGCCGTGTCGGCCACCACGTCCCGTGTCGGAAAGTCTTGCCAGGCCGGCATGACCTGAACCTCGTAGCCCTGGCGCGTCAGGCGGGTCACGACCGGCACCACCTTGGCCCGGCCCAATTTGGCAAAGCGTGACAGACTGGGCACGGTGGCAGCAGCCACGCCGTAAAACGGCACGAAGACGGTCTCTTCCGAACCAAAATACATGTCGGGCAGCAGATACAGCGGGTCGCCGTGGCGCAAGGCCGTCACAATTGTTTTGACACCGTCGGCCCGGCCAAAAAGGCGAGCCTGTCCGAAACGCTTGCGACCCAGCAGAATCCAGGAATTGATGACTTTATTGGACTGATGGGTGTAGATGGTGGTGAATTGCCGCGGCAACTGCTGGGTCAAGGCGGTCCAGCCCGCATCCAGCCCGACGAAATGCGGGGCAAAAATAATCACGGGTTCTGTGCCCTGCAGTTGCTCGACCGCGCCCGTCAGGCGCAAGCGTTGGCGCAGCAGCGCCGGCGAACCCTGCCAAAGCCAGCCCCGATCGAGCCAGGCTTGGGCAAAATGAACAAAGGTCTGAACTGTCAGCGCCCGAAGCTCGCGCTCGGTCCGATCGGGGAAGCACATGCGCAAATTGGTCCAGGCGACCCGGCGCCGTGGCACCGCCACGACAAACAGCAGCCACCCCAGCCCATAACCGATAGCGCGCACCCAGGACAGTGGCAGCCGCCCCAGCAGACCCATCAGGACGATACCGGCGTGACTCAGGAGCCGGCTCAACATGGCGCGCCCCAGGCGAAACGAGGCGAGGAACAAGGTGATGGCTGGGCCATGGTCAGCTGTCCTGGCGCGGCTGCTTGTAGCGCGCGTAGCCCCACAGGTATTGCTGCGGACAGCGCCGGATCAGCTCTTCCAGCGCCTGGTTGATGCGCCCCACCGCCTGTGCGCTGTCCGCTGGCAAGGCGCTCGGCAAGGGCTGCACGTGCACCCGATAGCCGCGCCCCCAGGACAAACGCTCGCCCCAGGCCATCAACACCGTAGCGCCCGTTTGTTGCGCCAGCCGCACGGCCAGCGTCATGGTGTAGGCATCGCGGCCAAAAAACGGGGCCCACTGCCCCATGCCCAGCGGCGGCACCTGGTCCGGCAGCAAGCCCACGCATTGCCCCTGCTTCAGGGCCTTGATCATTTGCTTGATGCCCGCCAGCGTGGTGGGTGCCGTCAGCAGCCCCGGACGCGCCCGCGCGCTCGCCACGACGGCTCGCAACCAGGCCTGGCGCGGCGGGCGAAACAGCACGGTCAGCGGCTGCACCTGGCCATGGTGGCGCGCATAGGCTTGCGCGGTGATCTCGAAACAGCCCAAATGCGGCGTCAGAAACAGCACGCCTCGTCCCAGCGCCAATGCAGCGTCGATATGCTGGGCGCCCTCCAACTCGGCCGGCACGGGTCGCCCCAGCCACAGACGCGGCAGCTCGGTCACCATCTTGCCACTCTCACCCACGGCTGCGATCCAGTGCCGACTTTCGACCCCGGCCTGGCGCGCATTGGCGAGAAAGCGGCGCCGATACAACCCGGAGACAGCAAACACCAGCCAACCCAGGGCCCAGCCCAGTGCGTGCAACAACCACAATGGCAGTGTGGAAAAAATTCGAAAAAGGGTGATCATCAGTCGGATAAAATACAGCGGTCGCTGAGTTACGGAACTACTTGCAGGGCGACACACCATGGCCTAGGCTCCCGCGAGCCGCCATTGTGCCTTGTCAACATTGACAAATCTGCTAAAGCGTTCGCCCAAGCTCCCCAGCCCAAGCAACGCGGTCTTGAACTTGTTGCAACTTTTACTGGAGCTTTAAAGCATGGCGAACGATTTTCTCTTTACCTCCGAGTCCGTCTCTGAAGGCCACCCCGACAAGGTGGCCGACCAGATTTCGGACGCGATTCTCGACGCGATTTTCAAACAGGACCCCAAGTCCCGCGTTGCCGCCGAGACCCTGTGCAATACCGGCCTGGTGGTGCTGGCCGGTGAGATCACCACCAACGCGCATGTCGATTACATCCAGGTCGCGCGCGACACGCTCAAGCGCATCGGCTATGACAACACCGAGTACGGCATCGACTACAAGGGCTGCGCCGTGCTGGTGGCCTATGACAAGCAAAGCAACGACATCGCCCAGGGCGTGGACCACGCCAGCGACGATCATCTCAACACCGGCGCCGGCGACCAGGGCCTGATGTTCGGCTATGCCTGCAACGAGACGCCCGAGCTGATGCCCGCGCCGATCTACTACGCGCACCGCCTGGTCGAGCGCCAGGCGCAGTTGCGCAAGGACGGGCGCCTGCCGTTTCTGCGCCCGGACGCCAAAAGCCAGGTCACCATGCGCTATGTCGACGGCCGGCCGCACAGCATCGACACCGTGGTGCTGTCGAGCCAGCACAGCCCCGAGATGAGCGACGGCCTGCACATGAAGCCGGCTTTTATCGAGGCGGTGATTGAAGACATCATCAAACCGGTGCTGCCCAGGGAATGGCTGACCGCCGACACCAAATACC
>JAKFXU010000229.1 GCA_021731215.1 Rhodoferax sp. | reverse complement strand
CAAAACTCGCCACCCGGTTGCGCTGGCGGTCCGAAATCAGCGGGCCCAGTTCGACCCCGTCTTCGTCTTGCATGCCCATCTTCAGGGTGGAAACGGCGGAGGTCAGCGCTGCCACCAGTTTTTCGTAGATTTTGGGGCCGGCATAAATGCGGCAGGCCGCCGTGCAGTCCTGACCGGCGTTGTAGTAGCCGAAGGTGCGCACGCCGCTTACCACTTGTTCCAGGTCGGCATCGTCAAACACGATCACCGGGGCCTTGCCACCGAGTTCGAGATGGGTGCGCTTGAGCGTACTGGAAGCCGCCTGAAGAATCTTGCGGCCGGTAGCGACATCGCCGGTGACTGAAACCATGCGCACCTGGGGGTGCTCGACCAGCGGCTGGCCGACACTGGTGCCGCGGCCGCACACCACGTTGAAGACACCCTTGGGCAAAATTTCTGCGGCCAGACGGGCCAATAGCAAGGCCGTCAGCGGCGTCTGTTCACTGGGCTTGAGTACCACCGTATTGCCGGCCGCCAGCGCCGGTGCCGCTTTCCAGGCGGCCATCATCAGCGGATAGTTCCAGGGCGCGATGGAGGCGACGACGCCGATCGGGTCGCGCCGGATCATGCTGGTGTGTCCACTCAAGTACTCGCCGGCAATCGAGCCCGTCATGCAGCGGGCGGCACCGGCAAAGTAGCGAAAACAGTCCGCGATGGCCGGGATCTCGTCACCCAAGGCGCGGGCATAGGGCTTGCCGCAATTCAAGGATTCAAGCCTGGCAAACTGTTCAGCGTTGGCTTCAATCGCATCTGCCAATTTGAGTAGCAGGCCGGCGCGCTCGCCCGGCGTGGTCTGCGACCAGGCATCAAAGGCACGGCTGGCCGCGGAGACGGCACGGTTGACCTGGTCGATCGAGGCTTCGGCGACAACGCACAGCAGCTCGCCGGTGGCGGGATTGAGAATAGGTTCATCCGGTCCCTCGCCCTTGACCAGTTGCTGGTCAATCAGAAGGTTGGTGGGAAACTGGACGCGGGGTTCGGTGGGGTGTCCCATGGGCTTGGCTCCTGGTGGCGGGTCTGGACAATAAAGGTGTGCTGCAAGGCAAGCGGCTCAGCGGCTATGACTGTCCTCATCCGAGCGGGTCAGCCAGTAGGCGGCCACGATCGGGATGAAGGTCAGGCCGATCATGATCACGGCTACTACATTGGTGACCGGGCGCTGGCGCGGACGTATCAGTTCCTGAAACATCCAGATCGGCAGCGTGGTCTGTTGGCCGGCGGTAAAGGTGGTCACAATCACCTCGTCAAAACTCAAGGCAAACGCCAGCAAGCCGCCAGCCAGCAGGGCGGAACCGAGTTGCGGCAGCAGCACGTAGCGGAAGGTCTGAAAGGCATTGGCGCCCAGATCCATCGAGGCTTCCAGCAGCGAGGGGCTGATGCGACGCAGCCGCGCCACCGCATTGTTGTAAACGACCACGACACAGAAGGTGGCGTGGCCGATCACGATGGTCCAGAAGCTGAACGGGATGTCCATCGCGTGATAGGCCGAACGCAGTGATATGCCGGTGATGACGCCGGGCAGGGCGATCGGCAGGATCAGCAGCAGATTGATCGCCTCGCGCCCGAAAAACTGGGTGCGCGCCAATGCGCCGGCGGCCAGCGTGCCCAGCACCAGGGCTATGCCGGTTGCCAGCAGGGCTACCTGGAATGACAGTTTCATGGCGTCCCAGACGTCCTGGCGCTCCATGGCCACGGCAAACCATTGCGTGGTCAGACCGGGTGGTGGGAAGACGTAGCTTTTGTCCTCGCTGCTGAAGGCGTACAGAATGATGAGCGCCAGCGGAATATGCAGGAACAGAATGCCCGACCAGACCGCGACTTTCAGGCCCAGGGTGGCGCCGCGCGTTGGGCGCGATGATTTCAGGGTGATCTCAGAGCGCATCAAACGCCCCCTTGCGTTTGGCCAGCCACAAATAGACCGCGATGATGACGATCGGTACTAGCGAGAAAGCGGCCGCGAACGGCAGATTGCCGGCAACGCCTTGCTGGCGATAAACCACCTGCCCGATATACAGCGTGGAGTTGCCGATGACCTGCGGAATGATGTAGTCCCCTAGCGTCAGCGAGAACGAAAAGATCGATCCGGCGGCGATGCCAGGCATGGCCAGGGGCAGAACGACCTGTCGGAATGTCTGTGCGGGGGTGGCGCCGAGGTCGCTTGATGCCTCCAGGTAGGAGCCTGGAATCCGCTCTATCGCGGCCAGAATGGGCAGAATCATGAACGGCAACCACATGTAGACAAAAACAATGAAGGTGCCCAGAGGCGAAAAACTGATGGAGCTGCCGCCTACCACCGGCATGGCCAGAACCGCGTCGAGCAGCCATTGCAGGTGCAGGTTTTGCATCACCCAGGAAATAGCGCCTTCTTTGGCCAGCAGCAGCTTCCAGGCATACAGGCGCACCAGGTAGCTCGACCACAGCGGCAGCATCACGGCCACGTAGAGCAAGGCTTTTTGCGAGCCGCGGGCATGGCGCGCCATGTAGTAGGCTATCGGGAATCCGATCACGGCACAGGCCAGCGTCACCAGAATCGCCATCATCGTGCTGCGCAAGGCGACGTCCAGATTGGTGGGTGAAAAAATCTCGACAAAATTGCCGATGCCTACCTCGCGCACCACTTGCCCGGTGAAGTCGTCGAGCCTGAAAAAGCTGTTGGCCAGCAGACTGAGCAGCGAGCCCAGGTAAATAATGCCAAACCACAGCAGCGGTGGTGTCAGTAACAAGCCCAACAGCAGGCCACGCCGGGTGTACAACAAAGTGGACAAGCGGTTGGCCAGGCCGACGGGCATGGTCACGGGGTGTTGCTCCGGCCTCATGGTGCAAGCAGGTCGTCGGCCGTGGCGCTGTCTTTAATGGGGTGGACTGCCGCATCATCCCAGTGGAGATGGACGACTTCGCCCAGACCCGGCGCCTGCGATGCCGCAGTGACTGGCACGTCAACCAGCAGGGGCGAGAATCCGTGGGATCGCTGCACGCTGACGCGCCAGAACGAGCCGAAAAACTGCACCTCCCGAACGCTGCCATGGGCGCGCGCGCTGGCGGCGCTGGCGGGGGTTGCTCCAAGTTGGAGCCTGATCTGCTCGGGACGGATCATGCTGGTCGGGGCCGATCCGTACTGCAGCGCGTCCTGACCCTGCAGCACGTTGGCGGCGCCGACAAACTCGGCCACGAAGCGCGTGGCGGGCCGGTGGTACAAATCGGTCGGCGTGGCGATCTGCTCCAGGCGGCCTTTGTTGAACACACCAATGCGATCGCTCATGGACAGCGCTTCGTGCTGGTCGTGGGTCACGAAGATGAAGGTGATGCCGAGCTGGCGCTGCAGGCTCTTGAGTTCGCTCTGCATCTGCTCGCGCAGCTTGAGGTCCAGCGCCCCCAGGGGCTCGTCGAGCAACAGCACTTTGGGCTCGCTGATCAGGGCACGCGCCAGGGCCACGCGCTGGCGCTGCCCGCCCGAGAGCTGGACCGGCTTGCGCTGCGCCACGTCGGGCAGTTGCACCGTCTCCAGCAGGGCGTGGGCGCGGCGCTCGCGGGTGGCGCGGTTGACGCCGCGCACCATCAGGCTGTAGGCGACGTTGTCCAGGACCGACATGTGGGGAAACAGCGCGTAGTCCTGGAACACGGTGTTGACCGGTCGGGCGTAAGGCGGGTGCTGGCTCACGTCGGCGCCGTGAATGGCGATCTGGCCGCTGGTGGGCAGGGTGAAGCCGCCGATCATGCGCAGGCAAGTGGTCTTGCCCGACCCCGAGGGACCCAGCAGCGTGAAAAATTCACCTGGCTCAACTTCCAGACTGACGCGATCAACCGCCTGCACGGATTTATCCGCTGAACGAAACACGCACGAGACCTCGCGCAAACTCACGGACGCAGTCATCGGATACAAACCTTTTTGAAAAAATGGCGCCATCACGCCGCTGCGGTTGCTGCGGCAAATGCTGCGACCCAAGCCACCAGCAGGCTGGGTCACTGAACGTGAGCCAGCCTGCGGTCGATGCCGCTCAGCGGCCGCCCAAGATGGCGATGTAATCAGTAGCCCACTTGTGATAGGGTGGGCTACTGATTACATCGCCATCTTGGGCGGCCG
>JAKFXU010000228.1 GCA_021731215.1 Rhodoferax sp. | reverse complement strand
TGGTGGCACACCATCAGCATGTCCACGTGTTCGTCGAGCGTGTTCACGGTGTAGGGCATGGTGGGGTTGGTGGAGCTGGGCAGAAAGTTGGCTTCGCCCACCACGCGCAGTATGTCGGGCGCGTGGCCGCCCCCGGCGCCCTCGGTATGAAACGCACACAGCGAACGCCCCTTGGTGGCCGCAATGGTGCTCTCGACAAAGCCGCTCTCGTTGAGCGTATCGGAGTGCAGCGCCACCTGCACGTCGGTTTCCTGCGCCACGTCCAGGCAATTGCTGATGGCGGCCGGCGTGCTGCCCCAGTCCTCGTGCAGCTTGAGGCCGATGACACCGGCGTTGATCTGCTCGTGCAGCGCGGCGGGCAGGCTGGCGTTGCCCTTGCCCAGAAAACCCAGGTTCATGGGGAAGGCGTCGGCCGCCTGCAGCATGCGCTCGATGTTCCACGGCCCCGGTGTGCAGGTGGTGGCAAAAGTGCCGGTGGCCGGTCCCGTGCCGCCGCCCAGCATGGTGGTCACGCCCGAGGCCAGCGCCTCCTCGATTTGCTGCGGGCAGATGAAGTGAATGTGCGAGTCGATGCCGCCGGCGGTGACGATATTGCCCTCGCAACTGATGACCTCGGTGCCGGGGCCGATGACGATGTCCACGCCCGGCTGCACGTCCGGGTTGCCGGCCTTGCCGATGGCCACGATGCGGCCACCCTGGAGGCCGATGTCGGCTTTGACGATGCCCCAGTGGTCGAGGATGAGGGCGTTGGTCAGCACGGTATCGACCGCGCCGCCGCGCTGGGGGCCGGTGCCGGAGCCATCGCGCGTGCGCTGGCTTTGCGCCATGCCGTCGCGTATCGTCTTGCCGCCGCCAAACTTGACTTCTTCGCCATAGCCGCCGGCGCGCAGGGTGAAGTCTTGTTCGACTTCAACCACCAGGTCGGTGTCGGCCAGGCGCAGGCGGTCGCCCACGGTGGGGCCAAAGAGCTCGGCGTAGGCGCGGCGCTCAAGGTGGGCCATCAGTGTTCTCCTTGGGACTGGTCCGGCGCGCCGTTGGTCAAACCTCTAAACCCGAACACGAGGCGGTCACCGGCGTAGTCGACCAGCTCGACCGTGCGCTGCTGGCCCGGCTCAAAGCGCACCGCCAGCCCGGAGGCGATGTTCAGCCGCATGCCGTGCGCGCGAGCGCGGTCAAAGCGCAGCGCGCCATTGGTTTCGGCAAAGTGGTAGTGGGAACCAACCTGAATCGGTCGGTCGCCGGTGTTTTGCACCGCCAGCGTCAGCCTGCGCCGCCCTGGGTTGAGGATGTGGTCAGGGCCGTCGGTGAAGAGTTCGCCGGGAATCATGGGGTGGTCCGCTCAGATGATGGGTTGGTGCACCGTCACCAGCTTGGTGCCATCGGGGAAGGTGGCTTCGACCTGAATGTCCGGAATCATCTCGGCGATGCCGTCCATCACGTCGGCACGGCTCAGGATGCTGCGGCCTGCGCTCATCAGTTGCGCCACGGTTTGGCCGTCGCGCGCGCCTTCCATGATGGCGGCGCTGATCAGCGCCACGGCTTCCGGGTAGTTGAGCTTGAGGCCGCGCGCCTTGCGCCGTTCCGCCAGCAGCGCCGCCGTGAAGATCAGCAGCTTGTCTTTTTCGCGGGGGGTGAGTTCCATGCGCTCAAGTATGCAATACCCGTGCCGCCTGTGGACGGCCCGCACGCCGTGGCACGAAAACTGCACCACAGCGGTGTGACCTCAGACACCCACCCACCTTCCCGGCCCGAGGCGCTGCAGCGCATCACCCTGGTCCGGCGCGACTACAACGCCTGGGTGGCGAGCGAAACGCTGGAAGATTACGCGCTGCGCTTCACGCCGCAGCGCTTTCGCAAGTGGTCGGAATGGCGCGTGGCCAACACCGCTTTTGGCGCGGCCTCGTTCCTGATTCTGGAGGCGGTGGGCGCCACGCTGCTGGTGCAATACGGTTTTGCCAACGCGTTCTGGGCCATCCTCGCCACCGGCCTCATTATCTTTCTGGCCGGCCTGCCGATCAGCATTTACGCCGCCCGCTACGGGGTGGACATGGACCTGCTCACGCGCGGCGCCGGCTTTGGCTACATCGGCTCCACCCTCACCTCGCTGATCTACGCCACGTTCACCTTCATCTTCTTTGCGCTGGAGGCGGCCGTGATGGCCTATGCGCTGGAGCTGGCGCTGGACATACCGCCGCGCTGGGGTTACCTGATTTGTGCGCTGGTGGTGATTCCGCTGGTGACGCATGGCGTCTCCACCATCAGCCGCCTGCAGCTCTGGACCCAGCCGATTTGGCTGCTGATGCTGGTCGTGCCGTTTGCGGTGGTGCTGCTGCGCGATCCCGGTGCTTTTGCAGGCGTGACGCACTACATTGGGGAGAAGGGCGCCAACGCTGGTTTTAGCCTGCCTCTGTTTGGTGCGGCGCTCACGGTCGGCGTTGCCCTGATGACGCAAATGGGCGAGCAGGCCGATTACCTGCGCTTCATGCCGGTACCGAGCGCGGCAACCAAGCGCCGCTGGTGGCTCGGTGTGTTGGCGGGTGGTCCCGGCTGGGTGCTGCTGGGCGTGCTCAAGATGCTGGGCGGTGCGCTGCTGGCGTATCTGGCCATCAGCCACGCGGTGCCGGTGGAGCGCGCCGTCGATCCGAACCAGATGTACCTGGCGGCCTATGAATATGTGTTTCCCCATTACGGCTGGGCGGTGGCCGCCACCGCGCTGTTCGTGGTGATCTCGCAGCTCAAGATCAACGTCACCAACGCCTATGCCGGCTCGCTGGCCTGGTCCAACTTTTTCTCGCGCCTGACGCACAGCCATCCGGGCCGCGTGGTGTGGGTGGTGTTCAACACCTTGATCGCTTTCATGCTGATGGAGATGAACGTGTTTCAGGCGCTGGGCGATGTGCTGGGGCTCTATTCCAACATCGCCATCGCCTGGATGATGGCGGTGGTGGCCGATCTGGTCATCAACAAGCCGCTGGGCCTGTCGCCGCCGGGCATCGAGTTCAAGCGCGCGCACCTGTACGACATCAACCCGGTGGGGGTCGGCGCCATGGCGCTGGCTTCGGTTTTGTCGGTCACGGCGCATCTTGGTGTGTTTGGCGCACTGGCGCAGGCCTTCTCGGCGCTGATCGCGCTGGGCACCGCCTTGGTCGCCGCGCCGCTGATTGCCTGGGCCACCCGCGGCAGGTACTACATTGCACGCCAGAGCGAAGTGCCGGCGGGCGAGGCGTCAACTTGTAGGGTGGGCAGCCTGGCTGCCCACCAACCGACGCGTGGGCAGCCAGGCTGCCCACCCTACGGGGACGAAACTTCACACGGCAGCGATGAAGCGGATCTCGGGACTGTGCTCAAACGCTGCGTGATCTGCGAGCGCGAGTACGAAGGGCCCGACATGGCGCATTGCCCGGCCTACCAGGGCCCGATCTGCTCGCTGTGCTGCACATTGGACGCGCGCTGTGGCGATATGTGCAAACCCCACGCCAGCCTCTCCCGGCAATGGTCTGCCAGCTTGCGCTGGCTGCTGCCGCGGCGCAGTTGGCCGTATCTGGATACCGGTCTGGGCTACTTCCTGCTGCTGATGCTGGTGATAGCGCCGCTGCTGGCCAGTGTGTTCGGCCTGCTTTATTACCACGAGCTGCGCTCACTGGCGCTGGCCGTGACCGACATCGAAGCGCTGCTGGCGCCACAGGCGGCCCTGCGCGCGGGCTTTTTCAAGGTCTATATGGCGCTGCTGGTGATTGCCGGGCTGGTGGCCTGGTGGGTGGTGCTGGCGCACAAGAGCCGCCAGGTGGCGCAGCAAGAATCGAATCGGCAAACCCATTTGTTGATGCGCGAAATTGAATCGCACCGCCAAACCGACCAAGCGCTGCAGAACGCCAGGCTGCTGGCGGAGCAGGCCAGGCAGGCTGCCGAGCAGGCCCGCCATGCCGCCGACCAGGCCAATCAGGCCAAGAGCCGCTACATCAGCGCCATCAGCCACGAGCTGCGCACGCCGCTCAACAGCATCCTGGGCTATGCGCAGTTGATGGGGGAGGACGCGTCGATCCCGGCGCACCGCCAGCAGGCGGTCAGCGTCATCAAGCGCGGCGGCGAGCACCTGCTGTCGCTGATCGAGGGCACGCTGGAC
>JAKFXU010000230.1 GCA_021731215.1 Rhodoferax sp. | reverse complement strand
CCGCCGGCCCGCACACCGCGTGTTTGATACAATTAGCAACTCAGTTGCTCTCGCGCCAGTCTTGACCGGCGCTGCAGCAGCAGAAATTTCGGAATGTGGCGCAGCCTGGTAGCGCACTTCGTTCGGGACGAAGGGGTCGGAGGTTCGAATCCTCTCATTCCGACCAAATTTCATTGTTGTCAAGCGACATCCTGGCCGCCCAGTCTGGCGGTGTTTCGTTTTACTTCGACCGCGCAATCGGCGATGATCGAAGCAACCCCTTCCCGACGTAGTACATTCTCGGACTATGGCCGCAGTCGAAACCACTCAGCGTGAAGTTCCCCCCACCGCCCTGCCCGGACTGGGTCGCGCCCTCATTCTGGCCGGCAAACTGGGGCAGAAATCAGCGGAAGATATCTACCGCAAGGCGCAAAGGGGGCGCACCAGCTTCATCGCCGAACTGACCGGTTCGGGGGCGGTGTCGGCCGCTGACCTGGCGCACATCATGTCGTCCGCCTTTGCCGCTCCGCTGATAGATCTGGATGCGATTGACCCGCAGCGCCTGCCCAAAGGACTGCTGGACGGGAAAATCTGCCAGGACTTCCGGGTCGTGGTGCTGAGCAAACGCGATAACCGGCTGATCGTTGCCACCGCTGATCCGTCCGACAATCAAGCGGCCGAAAATATCAAGTTTGCCACGCAGTTGAGCGTGGACTGGGTGATTGCCGAATACGACAAGCTGCTCAAACTGGTCACCGCCAACGCCACCAGCGCGGCGGAAACGATTGACAACATCATCGGCGGCGATTTCGAGTTTGACGATATTTCGAGCGACGCCCTGCCGGAAAGCACGGAAGCCACGGTGGCCGAGGTTGAGGATGCGCCGGTGGTGCGGTTTTTGCACAAGATGCTGCTCGACGCTTTCAGCATGCGCGCGTCCGACCTGCACTTTGAACCCTATGAGCACAATTACCGGGTCCGCTTTCGGATCGACGGCGAGTTGCGGGAGATCGCTGCGCCCCCGATCGCCATCAAAGACAAGCTGGCTTCGCGCATCAAGGTTATTTCGCGCATGGACATCTCGGAAAAACGGGTGCCGCAAGACGGCAAGATGAAGCTCAAGATCGGACGCGACCGGGTCATCGACTTTCGGGTCAGTACCTTGCCCACGCTGTTTGGCGAAAAAATCGTGATCCGCATCCTCGACCCCAGCAGCGCCAAGTTGGGGGTTGATGCGCTGGGCTACGAGCCCGCAGAGCGCGAGCGGTTGATACAAGCCATTGGCCGGCCATACGGGATGATTCTGGTGACCGGGCCAACCGGCTCGGGCAAAACGGTTTCGCTTTACACCTGCCTGAACCTGCTCAACCAGCCGGGGGTCAACATTGCCACGGCCGAATATCCGTGCGAGATCAATTTGCCGGGCGTCAACCAGGTCAACGTCAATGACAAGGCCGGACTCACTTTTGCGGTGGCGCTCAAATCGTTCCTGCGCCAGGACCCCGACATCATCATGGTGGGTGAGATTCGCGACCTGGAAACCGCCGACATCGCGATCAAGGCGGCCCAGACCGGCCACCTGGTGCTGTCGACGCTGCACACCAACGACGCCCCCACCACGCTCACGCGCTTGCGCAATATGGGCGTGGCACCGTTCAACGTTTCATCCAGCGTGATCCTGATTACGGCGCAGCGCCTGGCGCGCCGTCTTTGCCCCAACTGCAAAACTCCGATCACCATTGCGCCCCAGGTCTTGCTCGATGCCGGTTTCCAAAATGATGAGCTCAATGACGTCGCGGTCTCGTACCGGGCCGTCGGTTGCGCCATGTGCAACAACGGTTATAAAGGTCGGGTTGGCCTGTACCAGGTGATGCCCGTCAGCGAAGAGATCCAGCGCATCATCCTGCGCGATGGCAGCGCCCTGGAGATTGCCGAGCAAGCCAAACGCGAAGGGGTGCGCAACCTCAGGCAAGCGGGGCTGCATAAAGTCAAATTGGGTTTGACTTCGCTGGAAGAAGTGCTCGCAGTGACCAACGAATAATTCAATCATCCGGGACATCCCTATGGCAAGCACGAAGTCAAAAGACAGCCAAGAATTTGTCTTTGAATGGCAAGGCAAGGATCGCAGCGGCAAGGACGTCCGCGGGGAAATCCGGGCCGCCGGCGAGAACCAGGTCAAGGCGGCGCTGCGGCGCCAGGGCGTGACGCCGAGCAAGATCAAGAAGCGCCGGATGCGCTCGGGCAAGGCCATCAAGCCCAAAGACATGGCGATTTTCACGCGCCAACTCGCCACCATGATGAAAGCCGGCGTGCCGCTGTTGCAGGCCTTTGACATCGTGGGCCGCGGCAACCCCAATCCCAGCGTCACCAAACTGCTCAACAACATCCGCACCGATGTCGAGACCGGCACCTCGCTGAGCGTGGCCTTTCGCAAGTACCCGCTGTATTTTGACAATCTCTATTGCAACCTGATCGAGGCCGGCGAGGCGGCCGGCATTCTGGACCAGTTGCTGGACCGGCTGGCGGTTTACATGGAAAAAACCGAGGCCATCAAGTCGAAGATCAAGTCGGCCCTGATGTACCCGATCTCGGTGTTGGTGGTGGCGTTTGTCGTCACCGCCGTCATCATGATTTTCGTGGTGCCGGCGTTCAAGGAAGTGTTCTCCAATTTCGGCGCCGACCTGCCGGCGCCGACGCTGGCGGTGATCGCGATCAGCGAGATTTTTGTTAAGTATTGGTGGCTGATTTTTGGCGGCATCGGCGGCGGCTTCTACTTTTTCATGCAGGCCTGGCGCCGCAACGAAAAGATGCAGCATGTGATGGACCGCATCATGCTCAAGATGCCGATTTTCGGCACGCTGGTTGACAAGTCATGCGTGGCGCGCTGGACCCGCACCCTGTCCACCATGTTCGCGGCCGGCGTGCCTTTGGTGGAGGCGCTTGATTCGGTCGGCGGCGCGGCCGGCAATTCGGTCTATGCCGTGGCCACCGTCAAGATTCAGCAAGAGGTGTCGACCGGAACCTCGCTGACGGTTGCCATGAGCAACGCCAATCTGTTTCCCTCCATGGTGTTGCAGATGTGCTCCATTGGCGAAGAGTCCGGCTCGATCGATCACATGCTGGGCAAGGCGGCCGATTTTTACGAGGCCGAGGTGGACGACATGGTGGCTGGCATCTCCAGCCTGATGGAGCCCATCATCATCGTGATCCTGGGCACCGTCATTGGCGGCATCGTGGTCGCCATGTACCTGCCCATCTTCAAACTGGGGCAGGTGGTTTGATGCTGGTGTCGCCGTGGTTTGATGCCAGTGTGGCAGGCGTATTCGGCCTGCTGATCGGCAGCTTCCTCAATGTCGTGATCTACCGGCTTCCGATCATGCTCGAAGCGCAGTGGAAAGCCGAGTGTGAGGTGCTGGCCAACCAGGAATCGCCGGCCAAAGAGGCCTTCAACCTGATGGTGCCGCGCTCGCGCTGCGCCCAATGCGGCCACCGCATCCGCTGGCATGAAAACGTTCCGGTGTTGAGTTATCTTTTCTTGCGCGGCAAATGCTCGGCCTGCGCGACAGCCATCAGCCTGCGCTATCCCTTGGTCGAACTGAGCACCGGAGCGCTGTTTTTCTATTGCGCCTGGCAGTGGGGTATCAGCCCCAGCGCCCTGCTCTGGAGCGGCTTTGGTGCCGCGCTGCTGGCGCTGGCCTTGATCGACTGGGACACCACGCTGTTGCCCGATGACATCACCTTGCCGCTGCTATGGGCGGGTCTGCTCGCGGCCGCCCTGCAGTGGACCAGCGTGGCGCTGTCAGCGGCGGTCTGGGGGGCGGCCGCCGGCTATCTGTCGCTGTGGCTGATCTACTGGGCGTTCAAGCTGATCACCGGCAAGGAGGGCATGGGCTTTGGGGACTTCAAGCTGTTCGCGGCACTCGGAGCCTGGTTCGGCTGGCAGGCCTTGGTCCCCATCATTTTGATGGCCTCGGTGATTGGCGCGCTGGTCGGCATTGCCCTGAAATTCTCCAGCGGATTGCGCGCCGGCGGCTATGTCCCGTTCGGCCCCTTCCTCGCCGGGGCCGGCTTGACGGCCATGATTTTTGGTCCCGGCACCATTCTTCAGGTCGTCGGGCTGTAAGCCGTGTTGGCCCCTGTCCGCATTGGGC
>JAKFXU010000080.1 GCA_021731215.1 Rhodoferax sp. | reverse complement strand
AGGCAGCGCCCATTGCACAGCCACCGTGGCCTGTGGAAACGATTGCGGCGCCAGCACACCTGCTGTCAGCAAAACCTGGGTATGGAGGTAATAGAGCTGGTCGGCCACTTCCATCCTGGATGCGCCAAACTGCAAGGCGTTGCCCTGGCCCGCTCCAGTGATGGTGTTGGCGGCCGTGCTAATAGCCCGCACGCCTGAGCCGGGCGCGTAGTAGCTGGTGACGTTGGTCTCGCGGGCGGCAAACTGGGTGCTCAGAGCGGCAGCGTAGTCCCGAATGCTTTGGGGTGCACTGGCACCGCCAATCAGCCCGATGACGCTGTTGACCACCGTGAAATCCGTAGCAACTGCCTGCGTCGGTGCCGGATCAAAAACAGTGGCGGGGCGGTTGAACCACACGGCCATGGTGGCTGCCAGCCCGCCACCCATGCTGTGGCCTGTGAAGCTGATGTTGCCCGATCCGTACTGGGTGATGTACTGGGATGCAATGCCTGCGGCCTGACGCTCCTGCGCAATGGTCAAGCCAGTATTGGTCAGCATGTCAGCGATGTCGTCAGAGCCGCGATAGGCAATGACGACTTCGTTGGTGCTGGTGTTGCGGAAGACCGCGTAGGCGAAGCCGCCGGTGCCTTCGGTTCGATCTTTTATTATGTCCCAGGGCGGTAGCACCAAAGGCGCGTTGTCAGGACGTGCCTGGTAGGCGTACAAGCTCATCAAAGCATTGTCTTTTTCATTTGCCATTTAAGTTTCTCCTCACACAATTTTCAGGTTTAAAGGCCGGATCAATTCGCCAATAGTGCGCCCCAGCAGCGAGAAGCGAGGCATTTTTTTGGGTTCGATCTGCTGCTGTGTATTTTTTCCCATTGGATTCGAGTGGGGCTATGCCAAATATCAAATTTGTGGGTTGGTTGTAAAGCCAAGGATCAATTTTCTGCGGCCAAGTCCAATTGTTTTTGATCGTGTCATTAGGTCGGAACTGGACGTAGTAAGGCGTAACGCATGGATATTCGTGCTGATTTCCCCAGACTCTGGCGTCGGCCACCAAATTCGGTGTCCCATCCGGCGCAATCGCGAGAAGCACCAAGCCTGCATCGTCCGTATGCGTATAACTCTTGCCCTTGTAGGTGAACGCTATGGTGGAACGCCAGCCGGGGCCGTAGCCACATCCCGTGCCATGGGCAAATTCGCATCTGTATGTATATGTCCCGCTGCGTTTGACGACAATCGTCTCCCCCGAATTCAGCGGCACCTCTTCTTCCCACTGCACGGTCTTGGAGCAGGCGGTCAGTTGCAGTGCGGCAATTCCGGCCAGCAATAGTCGCAGCGGCTTCTTGATGTGGTTCATGGGAGAGCCTCGTTTCTTGAGACCCTTGACAAGGGAGATAAATGACCTGCTACGTGACCCCTTGCTGTCACTCTTCTTGCGCGACAACTTTGCTGTTGCTGTGTTTTGCTTTTGAATCGCGATTTCCCCAGCTTGCAGGCGCGCATCCGCGCGCTGGCGATGGCACTGGGGTCGCTCAGGAACAGGTAGCTGCCGTCGCTGCGTTTTTCGATGGCACCGGTGAGGGTGTCAGCACCAGCGCCGGCAAACATCACGTCGTTCAGGTCGCCGCCGGTGAAGGTGTCGCCGCCCGCGCCGCCGATGAAAATCTGGCTCTTGCTGGACGTGAGCGCGGTGGCGCTGGCGCCGCTGCTGCCGGTGACCACATTCCATTGATCGTAGGTGGCAAAGCCGGTGGAATAGAACTCGCCGTGTTCGTTGACGATGGGGGTGAGCCACTTTTGCAGGTAGCTAAATGCTTTGTTTTGCGCATTGGCCAGGCCGTCGCCTTGTGCCGTGGTGTATTGCAAGGATTCACCGGTCTGGGTGAAGAACTCCTGGCCAGCGTAATCCGTGCCCTGCCAGTAGTACCACTCGATGCCCTGGGCGATTAGGGCGTCTTGCGCGGCTTTGTTGAGACCCTGTATGTTGGTGCCGAGTTTGTTCAGGTCGGCGGCGAAGTGGCTGAGTTTGTCGCCTGTGCCTTGTTCGCTGCGGATGAAGTTGATGAGGACGTTTTGTTGATCGCTGGTCGCGGCATCGTAGGCGTAGAAGTTGCCGTCCATCAGCAAGGGAAGAGCGCGGGTGGAGGCGTAGGTGGCTTGTTGAAATGCCGGGCTCATCAGCATGGCAGTCAATAAGGCTTGCGAGTGGAGTTGCTTTGCCCCCTCAAAACCAGTCATGTCGACGCCATTGGCGCGGATGAGGTTGTCTTGCCCCATGACGGTGGGGAACGCCACTCGCAGAGCAGCCAGCGCTTCACCTTCCAGATGGTAGTTGGTGACTTTGGCCTCGCGCGCATAAAAATCCAATAGCCCCGTATAGCCGGTGAAGGCGTCGTCGCTGAACCCGGCCAAGGCAAGTGCCACCTTGGTGGCGGGAATCACCCACGGGCTTCTGGCCGTCATTTCAAACGGCGCTTCATCAAAGACCGTGGCCGGGCGGTCAAACCAGACCGCCATGACCGAGGCCAGACCGCCGCCGAGGCTGTGACCAGTCAAGGTGATGTTCGAACCATATTGCTGTTTGGCGGTCAGGTAGGCCAATGCGGCTTCCGTGGTCTGCGTTGAACTCAATCCGATACCGTTTTTGACATTGGCAACCCAGTCGATGCCCTGGTTCGTCCCGGCATAGGCCACCACGACCTCGGTAGTGCCAATGCGCCTGAAGACGCCGTAGGAGAAGCCATACTGGCCGTCGGGCTGGTATTCGAGTTCTTCCCAGCCGGCAAGGAGCAGGGGGCGGTTATCGTCAAGTCCAGTGGCGTTGTAAACATACAGTGAAAGTTGCGCGTATTCTTCTTTGGTAGCCATGGTCATTTCTCCTTTGGTTTGCAATGGTCGCTGGTGTAATTCGGATCGATACGTCCTTGAGATGGCGTTTGACTTGAGCCAGCCGCATCCTCTTCATTTCTTTGCTGCTCAGAGTAGCGCTTGCGCATCTCTTCTGGCTTATGACGGCTACGCAGCAGGTTATGCGGCAAGCCGTACAACCAAGGTTCGATGGCTGGCGGCCAAGTCCAACTTCGGCCTGCATCATCGGGGACGAGTTGCACATAAAAGGGGATGGTGCATGGGTAATGATGAACTGACTTCCATGAGTTGTCTGCCGCTCTCGCTACCAGCACCGGTTTTTTTTGAGGCGAAATTGCTAACAATATGATTCGAGCATCACCCTCGTAGCGGTAGTTTTTTCCGTTCCACGTGAATTCGATGGCCTGGTTTCGCTCAGGCCGATAAGCCATATCCAGCGGATTTCCCGCACCACCTTGGAGTACATACTCGACTGATCGTTTAACCCAAATCACCTCCCCCGTATTCAGCGGAACCTCTTCCTCCCACTGCACGGTCTTGGAACAGGCCGTCAGTTGCAGCGCGGCAATTCCGGCCAGCAATAATTGCAGCGTTTTCTTGAGGCGGTTCATTGGAGGGCCTCATTTCCTGAGGCTCTCGGCAAGGGTGATGCATGACCTGGCACGTGACCTCGCAGAACTTTTTTTCTTGTGCGGCAACTTCGCTGCTCTCGGGCGCGGCTTTTGAATCGAAGTTTGCTCAAGTCATCCAGGCGCGCCTGTACCCCGGAGGTGTTGGGATCGAAGTCCACCGGAGCCAGGTCGCCCAGGATGGTGCGGCTGGTCTCTGGTGTGGCGGCGGTGTCATTCAGGTACAGCCCCAAATCGCCGCTCTGGAAGTTTTGGATCGTCACGCCCGAGCCATCTGCCAGCGTGAGCGTGAGGTCGGCGCCGCCGGCGACGGCGATCGTGGGGTCGCTCAGGAAGGCGTAGCTGCCGTCGCTGCGTTTTTCGATGGCGCCGGCGATGCGCTGGCCGGATTTGGTTTTGATGCTGCCGATGCCGTCGCTGTCTTCGATGGTGTCGCTGCCTTCGATGTGATAGATGTCGTAGCCGCTGCCACCGTTCAGACTATCGTTATCGGCACCGCCATAAAGGTCGTCATTGCCGCCACCGCCGTTGAGTGTGTCAGCACCAGCGCCGGCAAACATCACGTCGTTCAGGTCGCCGCCGGTGAAGGTGTCGCCGCCCGCGCCGCCGATGAAAATCTGGCTCTTGCTGGACGTGAGCGCGGTGGCGCTGGCGCCGCTGC
>JAKFXU010000221.1 GCA_021731215.1 Rhodoferax sp. | reverse complement strand
ATCGCGCTCAATTCCCACGCCGTACCGACCGCCGCTTTTGTCAGCAACGCCAACTGGGAGAACCCGTCGGACGCCTGCGTCAGTGCCGTGGTCAAGGCGGTGGGTCTGACTGCCGTGGGCGCTTTCAACGCCGATGCGGCGGCCCATCAATTGATGGGCGACAGCCTCTACACCAACCCGATGCTGCTCGGTTTTGCCTGGCAAAAGGGCTGGATCCCGCTGGCCAAAGCGTCGCTGCTGCGCGCCATCGAACTCAACGCGGTGGCGGTCGAACAGAACAAAACTGCGTTTGAATGGGGTCGGCGGGCCGCGCACGAGCCGCAAACGATGGAAAAACTGCTCAACCCGGGGCAGGTGGTGGCATTTGCCAAGCGCACTTCGCTGGACCAGATGATCGCGCAGCGGGCGGCGTTTCTGACCGGCTATCAGAACGCCGCCTATGCCGCGGACTACCAGGCCTTCGTGCAAAAGGTAAAAAGCGTGGACGAGTCGCTGGGCGAGAACAGCCTGGCCCTGACCGAGGCGGTGGCCCGCTACCTGTTCAAGCTGATGGCCTACAAGGATGAATATGAAGTGGCGCGCCTGCACACCGATGTAGCTTTCCACGAGAAGATCAAGGCGATGTTTGAAGGTGATTTCAAGCTCAACTACCATCTGGCGCCGCCGCTGCTGGCCAAAAAGAACGAGCGCGGCGAGTTGCAAAAGCAGCAGTTTGGCCCCGCCACGCTGACGCTGTTCAGGCTGCTGGCGCGCCTCAAGGGCCTGCGCGGCAGCGCGCTGGATATTTTTGGTAAAACCGAGGAGCGGCGCCAGGAGCGCGCGCTGATTGCCGAGTACCGGGCCACTATGGAGGAAATCCTGGGCCTGCTGGCGCGCACCGGCCCGGCCGCACGCCCTGGGCAGGTTGGAGCGGCCGGGGAGGGCTACCAACTGGCGCTGGCGCTGGCCCGTATCCCGGAACAAATCAAGGGCTTTGGCCATGTGAAGGCGCGCAACCTGCAGGCGGCGCGCCAGCAGTGGGACACTCTGCTGATCCAACTGCGCCGTTCGTCCGGCGCACCCAAGCCGGCCTGAAGCAGGGCACCGGGGCCGCTGCGCAGCCCCGCATACAATGACCGGTTATCCGTTGGCGGCAGCGCCGCGTGCCCGCGCGGGTGCCCTTGCTTGTTCTTCTAACCCACTATTTTGGAGTGTTCTGTGTTTATTTCTTCTGCCTTTGCCCAAACCGCCCCCGCTGCCGCTGGCGGCGATACGCAGTCTTCGCTCATGAGCATGTTGCCGCTGGTGCTCATGTTCGTGGTGCTGTACTTTGTCATGATCCGTCCGCAAATGAAAAAGACCAAGGAACATCGCGCCATGATCGACGCGCTGGCCAAAGGCGACGAAGTCGTCACCGGCGGCGGCGTACTGGGCAAGGTCACCAAGCTGGGCGACAGCTATATCAGCCTGGAAATCGCCAATGGCGTCGAAATTCAAATCCAGCGCAGTGCCGTGGTGCAGGTCCTGCCCAAGGGCAGCATCAAGTAACAGACCCAGCTCACCGACAGCCCAAGCGCGATCATGAATCGTTACCCGATATGGAAGTACGCGATCATCGTGATCGCGATGGTGGTGGGGATTTTGTACACCCTGCCCAATTTTTTTGGTGAAGCGCCTGCCGTCCAGGTGTCGGCGATCAAAATCACCGTCAAGGTCGACGCCGGCACCCAGGCGCGGGTGCAAGACGCACTGAAAGCGGCCGGCCTGGCGGCCGATCTGGTGACACTGGATGGCAGCTCGATCAAAGCCCGCTTTGACGGCACCGAGATCCAGCTCAAGGCCAAGGATGCGATAGAAAAGGCGCTCAACCCGGACCCCGGCAATGCGGGCTATGTGGTGGCGCTCAATTTGCTGTCGCGCTCACCGGCCTGGCTCACCGCCTTGAATGCTTTCCCGATGTATCTGGGGCTCGATTTGCGCGGCGGCGTGCACTTCATGCTGCAAGTCGACATGCAGGCCGCGCTGATCAAAAAAGCGGAATCATCGGCCGGCGACATCCGCACCAGCCTGCGCGAGAAGAATGTGCGCCACGGCGGCATCGACCGCGTTGGCCAGACCATCGAAGTGCGTTTTCGGGATGCCCAGACCCTGGCGGCGGCCAAAGCCCTGATCCAGGACCAGTTTGCCGACCTGCAAAGCGTCGACGCGCCCAACGGCGACGGCTACCTGCTGACCGCCTCGATCAAGCCCGAGGCGGCGCGCCGGGTGCAGGAGCAGGCGCTCAAGCAGAACATCACCACCTTGCACAACCGCATCAACGAGCTCGGCGTGGCCGAGCCGGTGATTCAGCAGCAGGGGCTTGACCGCATCGTGGTGCAGTTGCCGGGGGTGCAGGACACCGCCAAGGCCAAGGATATTCTGGGTCGCACCGCCACGCTGGAAGTGCGCATGGTCGATGAAAGCAGCGAAGGGCGTGCCGCCGAAAGCGGCGCGGCGGTGCCGTTTGGTTCCGAGCGCTACCTGGAGCGCAGTGGCCAGGGCGTGATCGTCAAAAAACAGGTGATCCTGACCGGCGAGAACCTGACCGATGCGCAGCCCGGTTTTGACAGCCAGACCCAGGAGGCGGTGGTCAACCTGACGCTCGACGCCAAGGGCGCGCGTATTTTCCGCGACGTGACGCGCGAGAGCATCGGCAAGCGCATGGCGATCCTGCTGTTTGAAAAAGGCAAGGGTGAGGTGGTCACGGCACCGGTGATCCGCTCCGAAATCGGCGGCGGCCGGGTCCAGATTTCCGGGCGCATGACGACCATGGAAGCGCATGACACGGCCCTGCTGCTGCGCGCCGGCTCGCTCGCTGCGCCAATGGAAATCATCGAGGAAAAGACGATTGGCCCGAGCCTGGGCGCCGAGAACATTGCCAAGGGTTTCAACAGTGTGACCTGGGGTTTTGTGGCGGTGGCGATTTTCATGTGCTTCTATTACATGCTGTTTGGCGTGTTTTCCAGCATTGCCCTGGCGGTCAATTTGTTGCTGCTGGTGGCGGTGCTGTCGATGCTGCAGGCGACGCTGACATTGCCTGGCATGGCGGCCATGGCGCTGGTGCTGGGCATGGCGATCGACGCCAACGTGCTGATCAACGAGCGGGTGCGCGAAGAGTTGCGCAATGGCGCCTCGGCGCAGGCCGCCATCCACACCGGCTATGACCGCGCCTGGGCCACCATTCTGGACTCCAACATCACCACCCTGATTGCCGGCGTGGCTTTGCTGACCTTCGGCTCCGGTCCGGTGCGCGGCTTTGCGGTGGTGCACGTGCTGGGCATTTTGACCAGCATGTTCTCCGGCGTGTTCTTCTCCAGAGGCCTGGTCAATTTGTGGTACGGCCGGCAAAACAAGCTCAAAAGCGTGTCGATTGGCACGATTTGGCGCCCTCAGCCGGACACCCAGGTCAAGTCGAACTAAGGCAAACCAGTCATGGAATTGTTAGCTCAGTCCCCCCTGCGCTTTGCGCAGTTGGTCCTTCACTGAAAACGCAATACAAGGATATTTTTCAATGGAGTTTTTCAAAATCAAGCGCGACATTCCGTTCATGCGGCATGCCATCGTGCTCAATTTATTTTCACTCGTCACCTTTTTGGCGGCGGTGTTTTTCCTGTTCTCACGTGGCCTGCATCTGTCGGTCGAGTTCACCGGCGGCACCCTGATGGAAGTCAGCTACTCACAGCCGGCGGACTTGAATTCAGTGCGCGCCACCGTCGCCACGCTGGGCCTGAGCGACGTGCAAGTGCAAAACTTCGGCAGCGCGCGCGAAGTGCTGATTCGCATGCCGGTGCAAAAGGGCGTCAGTTCGGCCCAGCAAGGCGATCGCGTGATGGCCGCACTCAAGGCCGCTGATCCGTCCGCCACCATGCGCCGCATCGAGTTCGTTGGGCCGCAGGTCGGCGATGAACTGGTCACCGACGGTCTCAAGGCGCTGGCCTTCGTGGTGGGGGGCATCATGCTTTACTTGGCGCTGCGCTTTGAATGGAAATTTGCCGTGGCAGCCATCATTGCCAATTTGCACGATGTCGTCATCATCCTGGGCTTTTTTGCTTTCTTCCAGTGGGAGTTCTCGCTGCCGGTGCTGGCCGCGGTGCTCGCCGTGCTGGGTTATTCGGTCAATGAGTCGGTCGTGATCTTTGACCGCATCCGCGAGAATTTCCGGCGCTACCGCAAGATGAACTCGC
>JAKFXU010000222.1 GCA_021731215.1 Rhodoferax sp. | reverse complement strand
GCGACACTGCCGAAGTACAGGCGCCCGGCGGCGTCAAGCACTATGAAGTGGTGGCGGTCAGCTACGTCTGACTGCGTTTCTTGATGCTGACTTGCTTGGGCTTGGCGCGCTTGACCTGGCCGCCGGCCGTGAGGCGCTGGTTGCCCAGCACGCGCAGGGTTTTGACTTCTGGCCGCTGCCCCGCCTGTTTGCTGTACTTGAGTACCTTGATATCGCGCGGACCGGGCATGCGGCTCTCGTCAACGATCTTTTCCTTCTCGGGCAGGGGTCGCCAGAGCACCAGCAGTTTGCCGATGTGCTGAATCGGGGCGGCGCCCAGTTCATCAGCGAGCGTCTGAAACATGGCTTCGCGCGCCGCCCGGTCGTCGACAAAGACGCGAATCTTGATCAGTCCATGGGCGTTCAGGGCGGCATCGGCTTCTTTTTTGACAGCGGCGGTGAGCCCGTCGCCGCCCACCATCACCACCGGGTTGAGGTGATGCGCTTGCGAGCGGTGTTCTTTGCGTTGGGCGGGGGTCAGTTGAATTTGAGACATGCCGGTATTATCGTTTACGAAGGTCAAAATGAAAGTCCAAACCAAAAGCAGCAAGGTCAACCGGGCGTGGATCAATGATCACGTCAACGACCCGTACGTCAAGCTGGCCAAGCTGGAGGGTTACCGCGCGCGCGCCGCCTACAAGCTCAAGGAGATTGATGAAGCGCTTAATTTGATCAAGCCGGGCCAGTTGGTGGTGGACCTGGGCTCGACCCCGGGTGCCTGGAGTCAGTACGTGCGACGCAAGATGTCGCCCAAAACCGCAACCGGTGGCGGTGCGGCGGTGGGCGCGCTCAAGGGCAGCATCATCGCGCTCGATATCCTGCCCATGGAACCGGTGGAGGGGGTCGTTTTTTTGCAGGGTGATTTTCGGGAGCCGGAGGTGTTGCAGCGTCTGGCGGATGAAATGGCGGGCCGCTTGGCCGATGTGGTGGTGTCGGACATGGCCCCCAATTTGTCCGGCATCGCGTCGGCCGATACGGCGCGCATTGAAAATCTGGTCGAGCTGGCGCTTGATTTCAGCCGCAACCATATGAAGCCGCAGGGCGCGCTGGTGGCCAAGGTGTTTCACGGCAGTGGTTACGCCGAGCTGGTCAAACGCTTCCGGGCGACATTTTTGGTGGTCAAGCCGATCAAGCCCAAGGCCTCGCGCGACAAGTCCTCTGAAACCTTCCTGGTAGGCCTGGGTTTGAGGCCCGACTGAATTCCATGCTTGGTCTGTGGCTGAAAACTTGCCAATCCGGCCCGGCACGCCTTGAAAGCCCTAAAATGAGGCCCAACTGTGTCTAGTCTTCTTATTTGTGTCCGTATTGGAGCCTCGCTTGAATAATCAGTGGTTCTCGAAAATTGCCGTCTGGCTTGTCATTGCTCTCGTGCTCTTCACTGTGTTCAAACAGGTTGACACGCGGGGGTCGGCCGGCGTCGGGTCTATAGGCTACTCCGATTTTTTGGAAGAGGTGCGCAGCAATCGCATTAAGAGCGCCATCATTCAGGAGGGTCAGGGCGGCACTGAAATCATGGCTGTCACCCACGACGACCGCAAGATCAGAACCACGGCCACTTACCTTGATCGCGGTTTGGTGGGCGACCTGATTGCCAATGACGTCAAGTTCGATGTGAAAGCCCGTGAAGAAGGCTCTTTGCTGATGACACTGCTGGTCAGCTGGGGGCCCATGCTGCTGCTGATTGGGGTTTGGGTTTATTTCATGCGGCAGATGCAGGGCGGTGGCAAGGGTGGCGCTTTCAGCTTTGGCAAATCCAAGGCGCGCTTGCTCGACGAGAACACCAATCAGGTCACCTTTGCTGACGTGGCCGGCTGTGACGAGGCCAAGGAAGAGGTTAAGGAAGTTGTTGATTTTCTGAAAGATCCGCAAAGATTCCAGAAACTCGGCGGTCGCATACCGCGCGGTTTGCTGCTGATTGGCCCTCCCGGCACCGGCAAGACCCTGCTGGCCAAGGGCATCGCCGGCGAGGCCAAGGTACCTTTCTTCTCGATTTCAGGTTCCGATTTTGTTGAAATGTTCGTCGGCGTGGGCGCGTCCCGGGTCCGCGATATGTTTGACAACGCCAAGAAAAACGCCCCCTGCATCATCTTCATTGATGAAATCGACGCCGTCGGTCGCCAGCGTGGCGCCGGGCTGGGCGGTGGTAATGATGAGCGCGAGCAAACCCTGAACCAGATGCTGGTGGAGATGGATGGCTTTGAAACCAATGCCGGCGTGATTGTGGTGGCCGCCACCAACCGCCCCGACATTCTGGACGCCGCCTTGCTGCGCCCGGGTCGTTTCGACCGCCAGGTGTATGTCACGCTGCCCGACATCCGCGGCCGCGAACAGATTCTCAATGTCCATATGCGCAAGGTGCCCCTGGGTCAGGACGTCAACGCGGCGGTGATCGCGCGTGGCACACCCGGCATGTCGGGCGCCGACCTCGCCAATCTGTGCAATGAAGCCGCTCTGATGGCGGCGCGGCGCAACGCCCGCACGGTCGAAATGCAGGACTTCGAGAAAGCCAAGGACAAGATTCTGATGGGCCCCGAGCGCAAGAGCATGGTTATGCCGGAAAGCGAACGCCGCAATACGGCCTACCATGAATCGGGCCACGCCCTGATTGGCAAACTGCTGTCCAAGTGCGATCCGGTTCACAAGGTGACCATCATTCCGCGCGGCCGCGCCCTGGGTGTCACCATGAGCCTGCCAGCCCAGGACCGCTACAGCTATGACAGCGAATACATGCGCCACCAGATCAGCATGCTGTTTGGTGGCCGGATCGCGGAAGAAGTGTTCATGAACCAGATGACCACCGGCGCCAGCAACGACTTCGAACGCGCCACCCATATTGCGCGTGACATGGTCACCCGTTACGGCATGACCGATGCCCTGGGCCCCATGGTCTATGCGGAAAACGAGGGCGAGGTATTTCTCGGTCGCTCCGTGACCAAAACCACCAATATGAGCGAGCAGACCATGCAGAAGGTGGACGCCGAGGTTCGCCGCATCATCGATCAGCAGTACGCCCTGGCGCGCAAGCTGATTGAAGACAATCAGGACAAGATCCACGCCATGGCCAAGGCCTTGCTGGAGTGGGAAACCATTGACAGCGACCAGCTCGACGACATCATGGCCGGCAAGGAGCCGCGCCCGCCCAAGGACTGGACGCCACGCACGGTATCCTCGGGTGGCGATGGCAGCAGCGGTGGCGCGGCGCCCATCGTGAAGCCCGACGCCGCGCCGACGGCGGCCTAGGCGCGGCAGGCTTGAATAAAACGGGGCAGTAGCCCCGTTTTATTTTGAACGACGCCGACGTCAATCCGTGGCAGTTCATGATTTCGGTATCACCCAGCGCAGCAGGTTCTCGATGAAATGGCACACCACCCGATTTCTTATTGACTTGCAGACCCCCAAAGTAATGGTGATTGTCAACGTCACGCCGGACTCGTTTTCCGATGGCGGGCTGTATGCCGGCACGTCGGCGGCTTTGCAGCACTGTGAAAGGCTGCTCAAGGACGGGGCGGATATGCTGGACATCGGCGGTGAATCGTCGCGTCCGGGCGCCACGCCCTTGTCCCAGGATGAAGAATTGGCCCGCGTGCTGCCGGTGCTGCGTGAAGCCGTCAAGCTGGGTGTGCCGGTATCGGTCGACAGCTACAAACCGCAAGTGATGCAAGCTGTGCTGGACCTCGGCGCCGACATCATCAACGACATCTGGGCCTTGCGCTGGACCGACCCCAGGCCGCAGTCCAACGCGCGCGCGCCCTTGAATGGGATGCAGGTCGTGTCGCGCCATCCCGGCTGCGGCGTCTGTCTGATGCACATGCACCGCGAGCCTTTGACCATGCAGCTCGCCCCCATGGAGGGTGACGTGGTGCCGCAGGTGCTGTTGTTTCTGCAGCGCGTGGCGCAGCAACTGCAAGGCCTAGGGGTGCAGCAGAGCCGGATCGTGATTGATCCTGGCATTGGTTTTGGCAAAACCGTGGCGCAAAATTTCGCCTTGCTGGCACGGCAATCGGAATTGTTAAGCGCCGGCTATCCGCTGCTGGCCGGCTGGTCGCGCAAATCATCATTGGCCGCGCTCAGCGGCAGCACCACCGCCTTGAGCGCAACGCAGGACAGGCAGGCGCGCCTGGTGCCCAGCGTGGTCGCCGCGGTGCTGGCGCTTGAGCGCGGTGC
>JAKFXU010000421.1 GCA_021731215.1 Rhodoferax sp. | reverse complement strand
TATTGGCCACGATGCGCCGCGCCAGCGCCAGCCAGGCCGCCTGCAGCGTCTGGTCTGAGCTTGCAGCCGCCGCCACGTCCTGTGGGTCGGACGGCTCGGCACGGCCACTGCCCAAATTGAGACGCGGCGCGCTCAAGCGCTTGCTGATCGAGGCGTCGCCGCAGACCGGGCATTCGACCAGCGCGCGCTCGCATTGCCCGAGAAAATCGTCTTCCGACGCAAACCAGCCTTCAAATACATGCTGCTGGCGACACTGAAGATCGAGAACTTTCATGGCGCCATTATCCAGCGCTGGCCGGCTCAGCGGGTGCTTGCCAGTTCAATTGCCATGCGCCGGACAACACGTTCTGCAGCCACAGCGCCGCCGTCAGGGTTTTGCCATCGGTCACCTGGCCGTCATGGCACCACTGCAGCAACTCGCTCGGGCTGGCGCTGAACACATCCAGAAACTCGCCGGGGTCAAGCTGGCGCTGGCCCAAACTCAAGCCACGGGCAAACCAGATGTCGATGAACTCGGTGGAGTAGGAGATAACCGGATGCAGCACGCCGGCGCGCGCCCACTGGGTGGCGCGGTAGCCGGTTTCTTCCAGCAGTTCACGCTGCGCGCAGAGCTGAATGTTTTCTCCGGGGCCGAGTTTGCCGGCCGGAAACTCAATCATCACCCGACCGACCGGATAGCGGAACTGGCGCTCCAGCACCACGCGCAGCGCGCCGGCGCCGTCTTCGAGCAGCGGCACAATCATGACGGCGCCCGGATGGACCAGATATTCGCGGCTGGCGCTGGCGCCGTCGGGCAGTCGCACGGTATCGCGAAAGGCGTGCAGCAGATGCCCCCGGAACAGCTCTTCGCTGGCGAGCGGGTGTTCGATCAGATGGCGATCATCCATCAGCGTCAGTCAGGCCCGGCCAGCGCCGCCGGGTCCGGTCCCGATCAAGTGCCCAGCATCTGGACGATCGCATTGGCGCACAAAGCCATCAGGCCGCCTGGGACGATACCCAAAATCAGCACCAGTGCACCGTTGATCGACAGCACGGCACGAACATCGAACGGTGCCGACACCGTAGTGGCGGTGATGGGTTGATCAAAGTACATGACTTTGATGACGCGCAGGTAGTAAAAAGCGCCAATCAGCGACATCATGACGGCGAACACGGCCAGCCCGATATGCAGCGCCTGACCCGAGGCCACCAGCGCCTGCAGCACCGAGAGCTTGGCGTAAAAACCCACCATCGGTGGAATGCCGGCCAATGAGAACAGACAGATGGCCATCACGGCGGCGTAGAGCGGACTGCGCTCGTTGAGGCCGGCAAAATCGGAAATCTCCTCGCTCTCGAACCCTTGACGGGCGAGCAACATAATGACGCCAAAACTGGCCAGCGTTGTCAACACATAAGTGATGACGTAGAACATGGACGAACTGTAGGCGTTGGCAGCGGAATTGATATTGCCGTTGACCACGCCCGACAGCAAGCCCAGCAACACAAAACCCATTTGGGAAATGGTCGAAAACGCCAGCATGCGCTTGAGATTGGTCTGGGCAATGGCCGCCAGATTGCCAATCAGCAACGATCCAATCGACAGCACCATCAACATCTGTTGCCAGTCAACGGCGAGCGGCAACATACCCTCCACCAGCAGACGAATGAAGATGGCGAACGCGGCCAGCTTGGGCGCGCCCCCAATGAACAGCGTCACCGCCGTGGGGGCACCCTGGTAGACGTCAGGGACCCACATGTGAAACGGCACCACGCCGAGCTTGAAAGCCAGCCCGGCCACCACAAACACCAGGCCGAACACCAGCACCTGATGCTTGACCTGCCCGGAGTTGATGGCGGAGAAGACTTCATTCACATCGAGCGAGCCGGTGGCACCGTACATCATGGACAGGCCGTACAACAGGAAACCGGAGGCCAGCGCGCCGAGCACAAAGTACTTCATCGCTGCTTCAGTTGCCGTTGCATTGTCACGCCGCAAAGCCACCAGCGCATAGCTCGACAGCGTCAGCAGTTCAAGCCCCATGTAGATCACGAGAAAATTGTTGCCCGAGATCATGACGAACATGCCCAGCAGCGCAAACATGCTCAGAGAGAACATCTCGCCCCCGCGCAACATGTCACGGTCGGCGGCGTAGGGGCGGCCATAGACCAGCGTCACCATCACCGCAATGGTGGCAAAGCACTTGAGCCAGTTGCCCATCGGGTCACTGACCACCATGTTGCCAAAGCCGTAAATCGTTGCGCCACCGCTGGCGTAACCGGCCTGCAAGGCCGCCACCACGGCCAAGGTCAGCAGGGTCAGCACATAGGTGGCGGTGCGGCGTGGACTCTTCACACCCAGATCGACCAGCGCGATCACGCAGGCCATGGTGAGCAGGATGATTTCGGGGTAAGCCGAGATCCAACTGAGTTTATCGATCATTTTCCGTCTCTTAATTCAATTTGGTCAATTCAGACTGATCAATTCAGCTTGGACAGCGCCACGTGCTTGAGCAGCTCCGCCACCGATGTGTCCATCACGTCGGTAAACGGCTTCGGATAAATACCCATGTACAACACCGCGACTGCGAGCAGCGTCAGCATCAGAAATTCCCGGCTGTTGATGTCGGTCAGCTTCTTCACGTTTTGGTTGGTAACCGGCCCCAGGTAGACGCGCTTGAACATCCACAGGGTGTAGGCGGCACCAAAAATCAACGCGCTGGCGGCGCCAAAACCGAGCCAGAAATTGGCCTTGACGGCCGCCAGAATCACCATCCACTCGCCGACAAAACCGGCCGTACCCGGCAAACCGGCGTTGGCCATGACAAACAGCAAGGCAAAAGCCGCGAACTTGGGCATGGTGTTGACGACGCCGCCGTAACTGGCAATCTCGCGCGAATGCACGCGGTCATACAGCACGCCAATGCACAGGAACATGGCGGCCGATACAAAGCCGTGCGCGATCATCTGGACGATGCCGCCCGCCACGCCCAGGTCGCTGAAGATGAAAAAACCCAGCGTGACAAAACCCATGTGGGCCACCGATGAGTAGGCCACCAGCTTTTTCATGTCGCGCTGCACCAGCGCCACCAAGCCGACATAGATGACGGCGATCAGCGACAGGGCGATGATCAACCAGGCCCATTCGCGCGCGGCATCCGGGGCAATCGGCATCGAAAAGCGCAGAAAACCATAGGCCCCGAGCTTGAGCATGATGGCCGCCAGCACGGCCGAGCCGCCGGTAGGCGCCTCGACGTGGACATCGGGCAACCAGGTGTGTACCGGCCACATCGGGACCTTCACCGAGAAGGCGGCCAGGAAGGCGAAGAACAGCAGGGTTTGCGTGGTGCTGCCCAGCGGCAACTGGTGCCACAGCGCGAGATCGAAACTGCCACCCGATTTGGCGTACAGAAAGATCAGCGCAATCAGCATCAACAGGGAACCGAGCAAGGTATACAGGAAGAACTTGAAAGCGGCGTAGATCTTGTTGGGCCCACCCCAGATGCCGATGATCAGGTACATCGGAATCAGGGTGGCCTCAAAAAAGACATAGAACAACATGCCATCGATGGCACAGAAGACGCCGATCATCAAGCCGCTCAGAATCAGGAAGGCCCCCATGTACTGGTTGACGCGCCGGGTAATGACTTCCCAGCCGGCAATCACGATCACGATGTTGATGAAGGCCGTCAACAACACAAACCAGAGCGAAATGCCATCGACCCCGAGGTGATAGTTGACGTTGAAGCGCTCGATCCAGGGCGCTTTCTCGACAAACTGCATAGCAGCCGTGCCAAGTTGGAAGCCGCTGTAGAGCGGCAAGGTGACAGCGAAGCTGACAATGGCACCGATCAACGCGACCCAGCGCACCAAGCGCGCCTGATCATCCCGACCGAATGCCAGCAGCACGACACCAAAAACAATCGGTGTCCAGATAGCCAGGCTCAACAAACCCATTTTTATTGTTCTCCTATTTGAGCCAGACGAAATACGTCATCAGCACAAAAATACCCAAAATCATCGCGAACGCATAGTGGTACAGGTAACCGGTCTGCACGCGGCGAACCACGCCGGACACCCAGGCCACCACTTTCCAGGACCCATTGACCAGCGTGCCGTCAATGACGGCCTCATCGCCGCCCTTCCACAAGCCGGTGCCCAAGGCGCGCGTGCCGCGGGCCAGGATGTTTTCATTGAACCAGTCCATGTAGTACTTGTTCTCCAGCAAGGTGT
>JAKFXU010000057.1 GCA_021731215.1 Rhodoferax sp. | reverse complement strand
GTTTTGTCCTGACTGAGGCGTCCATAGCTTGGGCTATGGACAACGAAGAAGGGCAAAAATGGCCGCCAATGCGCCGCCTGCACCCAAACAGCACCGCAGGTGCGCCTAATGGACAATCTGGGATGATTACGGCTGCTTCAATTCAGCCGTCAACGCCCGGTAGCGACAGCCTTGCCAACTGCCGCGGCGCTCCAGTTCGGCCGACAGCCGTGGCGCCAGTTCCGACAGGCGCAGGTTCCAGTGCGGTGCCAGTTTTTGCGACGGCGGCACTTCGCTGCCGATGCGCTGCAGCAAGATGGCGGGCGACAGGCGCTCGATGAAATCGGCCAGCAGCTCGATGCAGGTCTGCTCGTCGAGCAGCGCTACGCTGGCCCGATCACGCTGCCATTGGCGCGCCAGCGCGGTGCCGCGCACCAGTTGCAACTGATGCAGCTTGAGCGCGCGGATCGGCAGCGCCGAGAGCTGGCGCGCGCCGTCGAGCATGCTCGCACGGGACTCGCCCGGCAGGCCCAGCATCAGGTGGGCGGTGACTTCGAGTCCGCGTGCCGCCGCCCGCTCAATCGCATCGACGCTGGCGGCGAAGTCGTGGCCGCGATTGACGCGTGCCAGCGCCGCGTCGTTGCAGGACTCGACGCCGATTTCGAGTTCGATGATGTGCTCGCGCGCGAGCAGCGCCAGATAGTCCAGCACCGCATCAGGCAGACAGTCGGGCCGGGTGCCGATCGCCAGGCCGCTGATTTGCGGATGGGCCAGCGCCTCCTGGTAGCAGGCGCGCAGCCGCTCGAACTCGCCGTAGGTGTTGCTGTAGCTCTGGAAATAGGCGATGAAGTGCGGCGTGCCGGGATAGCGCCGCTGCAGGAACGCCAGCCCGGCGGCGATCTGCTCGGTGATCGACTGGCGCCGGTTCAGGTAGCCCGGCGTAAAACTGGCGTTATTGCAAAAGGTACAGCCGCCGGTGCCAACCAGGCCATCGCGGTTCGGGCAGGTGAAGCCGGCATCAATCGAGACCTTCTGCACCCGGCCGCCATGGCGCGCTTTCACATGCTCGTTCCAGGCGTGGTAACGACGCTGGCCGAACGGGGAAGGGGGGTCTGAAGGCATCAAGGCAGCAAGGATAGCGAGTCGGCTGCAGGGCGCAGCGCAGCCGAAGTATGCCTGATGCCGAAATCGGAGTTCGATACGAGCGCCGGGCGTTGCTCGGCGCAAGCACTTTGGCTCAGACCTTTTGCATCCTGCGTTCACACAGGTTCGCAGTGTGAGATGCTTGCCCTGGGTTAAAGCCTCACTCGAAGCTGGTGTAATCTTGGCTTGAACCAGACTCGCAAACCTCCGATTGGCAGCGCTGTGCTGAAATCCGAATCGGCGGTTCGCCGTTGAGCAGCCCGCTTGGAACACACTTGAGCCAACTCACAACCGTGCCTACCCTGATCGATTTTTGCGCGCCCCAAACCGACCCGGCGGCGGCGCTGCGCTGTGCCTTTGAATCGCCCTGCCAGACGCTGGTGGCCCAGCGCCAGGAGCAGGTGCGCCCGCTGCTCGACGCCGTCGATGCGCTGGCACGCCAGGGCCGGTGGTGCGTGGGCTACCTGCGCTACGAGGCGGCGCCGGCTTTTGACGCCGCGCTGGCGGTGCATGCCCCGGATGGCCCGCTGGCCTGGTTTGGCGTCTATGAGCGCGCTCAAGCCTGGCCCGCGGACCGCCCGCGCGCGCCGGCCGAGGTGCAATGGCACAGCGGCATCGCGCGCGCCGAATTTGACCGGCAAATGGAGCGCATTCACCAGGCCATTGCCGCCGGCGAGCTGTACCAGGTCAATTACACGGCGCCGCTGCACGGCGCTTTCCGGGGCGACCCCCAAGCGCTTTTCATGGCGCTGCGACGCTCGCAGCCCGATGGCTACGCGGCCTATCTGGACACCGGCCTGGAGCAGGTGCTATCGGTCTCGCCCGAGCTGTTTTTTGACTGGCACGAGGGCCGCATTCTGGTGCGCCCCATGAAGGGCACGGCGCCCCGCGGCGCCAACGCGCAAGAAGACGCCTTGCTGATGCGCAAGCTGCGCAGCTCGCCCAAGGAACGGGCCGAAAACGTGATGATCGTGGACTTGCTGCGCAATGACCTGTCGCGCATTGCGCAGCCGTTCACCGTCAAGACGCCCCGGCTGTTTCAGGTCCAGACGCTGCCCACCGTGTTTCAGATGGTGTCGGATGTGGTGGCCAGCACCCGCGACGGCACCACCCTGAGCGATGTGTTCGCGGCGCTCTTTCCCTGTGGCTCGATCACGGGCGCACCCAAGGTGCGCGCCATGCAGCTGATCCAGACGCTGGAGCCGCAGCCACGCGGCATTTACTGCGGCGCCATCGGCGTGGTGCGCCCCGGCGGGCACGCCACTTTCAATGTCGCCATCCGCACCGTGACGCTGCAGGGCGCGCAAGCGCGTTGCGGCATTGGCAGCGGCATCACCGCCGATGCCACGGCCGCTGACGAGTGGCAGGAATGGCGGCACAAGCGCGGCTTTCTGGAGCGCGCCAGCCAGTCTTTTGAGCTGCTCGAAACCCTGCGCCTGGAGGACGGCTGCCTGCACAATGCGAGCGCCCACCTGGCACGCATGGCGCGTGCCGCGCTGCACTTTGCCTATCCCTTTGACGCAGAAAAGCTGAAACGTCTGCTGCAGCAGCTGGCGGCAAGCCAGCCCCAAGGACTATGGCGCGTGCGTTTGCAACTCGGCGCCGACGGGCAGGCGCTGGCCGAGGCGCTGCCACTGCCGGCGACGCCGACCCCGGTGCTGCTGCAACTGGCCGAGTGCGCGTTCGAGGCGGCGGACGGGGAATTCGTGCGCTTCAAGACCACCCGGCGCGCCCACTACGAAGCCTTTGCCCCGACCGAAGCCGGCGTGTTCGATACCCTGCTGTGGAACCGCCATGGCGAAATCACCGAGTGCACGCGCGGCAATATCGCCCTGCTGCTGGACGGCCGCTGGGTCACGCCCCCCTTGCGCTGTGGACTGCTGGACGGCGTCGAGCGCGAGCGCTATCTGCAGCAGCAGCGGCTGGTGGAGGCGGTGGTGCGGCTGGCCGACTTGCCGCGGGTGCAGGCGCTGGCCTTTGTCAACAGCTTGCGCGGCTGGGTTGAAGCCCGCTTGCAGCTTGGGGCGGCCCGGCGCGGCGGCTAATATGGGGGCCGGGTCACCGGCCTGACGCCTGACAACAGGGGCCGCACCAAAACATAAATCACCAGCAACATGCATCCATCCAGTCAATCCACTGACATCAAGGCGCTGGCGGTCGTTACGGAGCAGGAGATGCGCGCGCGCATCCGCCGCAAAAGCCAACTTAAAGGTCGGCAGGCGGATGACGCCTCGATGCAGGAAGTGCGGGCCCTGCTGGGCCCCCCGCCGCACCGGCGCGACCTGCTGATCGAGCATCTGCACCAGCTCAACGATGCCTACCGCGGCCTGTTCGAGCGTCATTTGGTTGCCCTGGCCAAGGCCATGAACATCGCGCTGGCCGAAGTGTTCGAGGTGGCCACTTTCTACCATCACTTTGAACTGCTGCGCGGCGATGCCCAGCCGGCGGCGCTGACGGTGCGCGTGTGCGAGGGCCTGAGCTGCGAGCTGGCCGGCGCCAACGAGCTGTTGGCGCGCCTGAGCACCTTGCTCGGGGGCGCCGAGGTGCGGGTGATCAGCGCGCCTTGCGTGGGGCGCTGCGAGCAGGCGCCGGTGGCGCTGGTGCACCAATGCCCGGTGCCGCTGGCCACGGCCGAGGCGGTGGCAGCGATCGTCAATTCGGCGCGCGTCAGCCCCCCGGCTGCGCCAGCGGCGGCCCACTTCGAAGCCGCGTCTTACGCCGGGAAAAGCGTTTCTCCAGCGGTCCACGCGACCGAGCTTGCGCCCGACTACGTGGGCTACGACAGCTACCGCGCCCACGGCGGCTACGCGCTGGCCGCCGCCCTGGCGAACGGGGCGCAAGACATTGAGTGCGTGATCAAGACCCTGGAAGACGCGGGCCTGCGGGGCCTCGGTGGCGCCGGTTTTGCGGCCGGGCGCAAATGGCGCATCGTGCGCGAGCAGCCGGCCCCCCGCCTGCTGGCCGTGAACATCGACGAAGGCGAACCCGGCACGTTCAAGGACCGTACCTACCTGGAGCGCGACCCGCATCGTTTTCTCGAAGGCCTGCTGATCGCGGCGCAGGCGGTGGGCATCGACCGCTGCTACCTGTACCTGCGCGACGAA
>JAKFXU010000133.1 GCA_021731215.1 Rhodoferax sp. | reverse complement strand
GGTCAAGGCAGCCGGCTGGGGCGCATCGAGTTGCTCGATGCGCCCCAGCCGGCTGCCTTGACCGTGATCTGCGAAGGCCGGGCCAGCCGCACACGGGCCGAGTTCGGCATTGAATTTGACCTCACCCCCTATGCGCAAAAAGCGATCGCCGCGCGGCTGGCCTGCCAGTTGCCCCATCGACAAACCGCGTTTCAGTGGTTTTCGCAGGGCGAGATTCTGGCTTTTTTGCCGCTGGGCGGTCCGCAGGGGAACTCGGTCGCCGTGGTCTGGTCTGTCAGTGATGACCGGGCGCAAGCCTTGCTGGATGCCAGCCCGGCCGAATTTTGCGAACAACTGGAAGTCGCGAGTCAGGCTGGCCTGGGCGCACTCAAGCTGATCAGTGAACGCCGGGCCTGGTCGCTGCAAATGGCGCGCGCCGAGCGCTGGATTGGCAGCCACCAGGGCCAGGCCTGGGCGCTGGCGGGCGACGCCGCTCACAACGTGCATCCGTTGGCCGGGCAAGGTCTGAACCTGGGCTTGGCCGATGTGGCGGCGCTGGCCAAGACCCTGCATGAACGCGAGTACTGGCGCGCGCTGGGCGATGAAAAACTGCTGCGACGTTACCAACGTTCGCGCAAGGCGGAGATATTGACCATGGGCGCCACCATGGATGGTCTGCAACAATTGTTTGCGCAGCGCAGCGCGCCGTGGCAAGCGGCGCGCAACTGGGGCATGAACGGGTTTGAGCACAGCGGCCTGATCAAGCAATGGGTCGCGCGCCAGGCCATGGGTTTGTAATGTTGCCAATGTTTGAACGGAAGACGATGATGATGAAACTGATGAAGACCGTGTTGCTCGCCGCCACCTTGGCGGCCACCTTAAGTGCCGTAGCGCAGGAGGCCGTCATTCGCAAGACCCTGAGCGAGCGCATCCCCCAACTGCAAAAAATCGACGAGATCACGGAAAGCCCGATGCCGGGCCTGTTCGAGATTCGTGTCAACGGCACCGAGATTCTTTACACCGACGCCAAGGGCAACTTTCTGCTGCAGGGCAATCTGATTGACACCAAACAGCGCCGCAATCTGACCGAGGAGCGCATCGACAAGCTGACCGCCATCAGTTTCGACGCGTTGCCGCTCAAGGATGCGTTCACCTTCGTGAATGGCAACGGCAAGCGCAAACTGGCCGTGTTTGAGGACCCCAACTGCAGCTACTGCAAGAAGTTTGAGCGCGACCTGCAAAAGGTCGATAACGTGACGGTATACCTGTTCCTCTACCCCATTCTCGGGCCCGATTCGAACGAGAAATCGAAGAACATCTGGTGCGCCAAGGACAAGGCCAAAGCCTGGCAAGACTGGATGCTGCGGGCGCAGGTGCCCAAAGCGGCCAATTGCGACAGTGCCGCCATCGAGCGCAACGTCGAACTCGGGCGCAAATACAAGATCACCGGCACCCCGACCCTGATCTTCGCCGACGGCACCCGGGTGCCCGGCGCCATTGATGCGGCGCAAGTGGAAAAATTGCTGGCGGCCGCCAGCAACTGATGGCAGTCGCTGCGCTGCGCTACCGGGTGCAGGTGCTGGACCTGCATGCCCACCTGTTCGGGGTCACGCTGACCATCGCGCAACCGGCCGCCTTGCAACGGGTGCGGCTGCCGGTCTGGATCCCGGGCAGCTATCTGGTGCGCGAGTTTTCCAAGAATTTGCAGCGCCTGCAGGCGCATCAGGGCGGCCAGGCGATTGCGTTGACCCAACTCGACAAATGCAGTTGGCAAGCCGCCTGCGGGGCGCACCAGCCGCTGGTGCTGAGTTATGAAATTTACGCCTTTGACCCCTCGGTGCGCACTGCCTGGCTCGACGCCACGCGCGGCTTCTTCAACGGCACCAGCCTGCTGCTGCAGGTGAGCGGCCAGGAAGCGGCGCCGCATGAGCTCACGCTGATGGGCAACCGGGCCCTGGTCGGCTGGCAGGTCGCCACCGGCCTGACGCCCCAGAAGATAAGCAAAAGCGGCTTCGGCAGCTACCGCGCCGCCAGTTACGACGAGCTGGTGGACTGCCCGGTAGAAATGGGCGCGTTCTGGAGTGGCTCTTTTAGGGCCGGTGGCATCGCGCACCGATTTGTGGTGGCCGGCGCGCCGCCCAGTTTTGACGGCGCGCGGCTGCTGGCCGACACCCAGGCCATTTGCGAGGCGCAAATCCGTTTCTGGCATGGCCGCCACAGCGGCGCGCGCGCCAAGGCACCGCACGCCAGCTATCTGTTCCTGCTCAACGCCGTGGACGCGGGCTACGGCGGGCTGGAACACCGCAACTCGACCGCGCTGATTGGCACCCGCAAGGATTTGCCCCGGCTCGACCACCCGGCGTTGACGCCGCGGGCCGCCACGCCGGGCGACACCAAACCCAAGCCCAGCGAGGGCTACACCCGGCTGCTGGGCCTGATCAGCCATGAGTATTTCCATACCTGGAACATCAAGCGGCTGCGCCCGGCCGAATTCACCGGCTACGACTATGGCGGCGAAAACTACACGCAACTGCTGTGGTTTTTTGAAGGCTTTACCAGCTATTACGACGACCTGCTGCTGCGCCGGGCCGGCCTGCTCGACGACAGCGCCTACCTGAAACTGCTGAGCAAAAGCATCAACCAGGTGCTGCAGACGCCCGGGCGCGCGCTGCAAAGCGTGGCGCAAGCCAGCTTCGACGCCTGGGTCAAGTACTACCGTCCGGACGAAAACACGCCCAATGCCACCGTCAGCTACTACACCAAGGGCGCCCTGGTGGCTTTATGTCTTGACCTGACGCTGCGCCAGCAAGGGCAGACCACGCTCGATGCGGTGATGCGCGCCCTGTGGCAGCGCTGCCAGGGCGGGCCGATGCGCGAGGGCGATCTGGTCGGCGTGCTGGCCGAGCTCTCGGGGCGCTGTTACGCGGACGAAATTGCACGCTGGGTGCATGGCACGGCCGACCTGCCGCTCAAAGCCCTGCTGGAACAACAAGGCCTCAGCGTGCTGGAAGAACCGGCCCAGATCGCCCAGCGCCTGGGTCTGCGCGTGAGCGAGAGCAGCGGGATTCAGATCAAGACCGTGTTGCGCGGCGGTGCCGCCGAACAAGCCGGCTTCGCCGCCGGCGACGAATGGTTGGGTGTGACCGTGGGTGCGGCCAAAGCGGCCACCCACTGGCGGCTCAAGCAACTCGATGACTTGTTGCTTTACGCCGGCACGGCGACGAAAATAGGCGCCCTGGTGGCCCGCGACCAACGCCTGATGCAACTGTCACTGACGCTGCCCCAGGCCGTCACCACCTGGCGCCTGGTCGCGCGCGACACCCCACTGGTCAGCCAGTGGCTCAACTGATAACCTGGAGAACCCCATGAATTACGAACTGATCAAGGTCCGCACCGAGGCCGATAAGGTCGGCGTCGTCACCCTGAACCGCCCCAAACAACTCAATGCGCTGAACGACCAGTTGATGGACGAGCTCGGCGCCGCCCTCAAAGCCTTTGACGCCGACCCGGCGATTGGCTGCATGATCATCACCGGCAGTGAGAAGGCGTTTGCCGCCGGCGCCGATATTGGAGCCATGGCCAGCTACAGCTTCGCCGAGGTCTACAAGAGCGACTACATCACGCGCAACTGGGAACAGATTCGCGCCATCCGCAAACCCGTCATTGCGGCCGTCAGCGGCTTCGCGCTGGGCGGCGGCTGCGAGCTGGCCATGATGTGCGACTTCATCATCGCCGCTGACAACGCCCGCTTCGGCCAACCCGAAATCAAGCTCGGCATCATCCCGGGCGCGGGCGGCACCCAGCGTTTGCCGCGCGCAGTGGGCAAGGCCAAGGCCATGGACCTGGCCCTGACCGGGCGCATGATGGACGCGCTGGAAGCCGAGCGTGCCGGCCTGGTCAGCCGCGTGGTGACGCTGGACCAGCTGATGAACGAGGCCCTGGGTGCCGCCTTGCTGATCAGCGACTTCTCACAAATCGCCACCATGGCGGCCAAAGAATCGGTCAACCGGGCGTTTGAGGGCAGCTTGAGCGACGGCATTATTTTTGAGCGCCGCCTGTTCCACGCCCTGTTCGCCACCGCCGACCAGAAAGAAGGCATGGACGCTTTTGTCAACAAACGCAAGGCCAATTTCCGCCACCAGTAGCAGCGGGCCGCGTGAACAGGCCCGGCTTCTGGTTGGACGAAGCCGCTACGCGGAGTAGTCCACCCCTGAGCTGACACGATTTATTCTGCACATTCACCCCGTCAATTCCGATGGGGTGATTCTGC
>JAKFXU010000134.1 GCA_021731215.1 Rhodoferax sp. | reverse complement strand
CTGCAAAACCCCAAGCCCGCCTACCCGGCCATGAGCAAGCGCCTCGGGGAGCAGGGCAAAGTCGTGGTGCGGGTGTTGATCGGCGTGGACGGGGTGGCGCAAAAGGCTGAAATCCGCCAGTCCAGCGGTTTCGACCGGCTCGATCAAGCCGCATGGACTACGGCGCAGCGCTGGCGCTACGTGCCCGGCAAACGGGGCGGCGTGCCGGAGGCCATGTGGGTTAACGTGCCTATTAATTTTGTTTTGGAGTAAATTTTTATGAATTCTGAATCCGGTCTTTTGACCCTCTGGACCCAGGGCGACCTGGTGACCCGCGCCGTGGCGCTGTTGCTGTTGCTCATGTCCCTGGCGTCGTGGATCGTCATCCTGATCAAGGCTTTGGGCCTGCGCCAAAGATCAAAAGAGGCCCAGGCCACGGAAAGCTTCTGGCTGACCCTTGATTTTACCGACGGCCTGAGCCAACTGGGCGGCGACGCCAGCAACCCGTTTCGCCAACTCGCCCTCCAAGGCCGGAAGGCGGATGCGCACTTTCAAGCATGGAGCAACAAGCCCCACCTGAATGATTCGCTGGACCGCAGCGACTGGGTGACGCGCTGCCTGCGCAGCGCCATTGACGACGCCACGGCCCGCTTGCAGTCGGGCCTGGCGGTGTTGGCATCGGTCGGCTCCACCGCCCCTTTTGTGGGCCTGTTCGGCACCGTCTGGGGCATTTACCATGCGCTGCTGGCGATCGGAGTCTCCGGTCAATCCACCATCGACAAAGTGGCCGGGCCGATTGGCGAGGCCTTGATCATGACGGCGCTCGGCCTGGCGGTGGCGATTCCTGCCGTGCTCGGCTACAACGCGCTGGTGCGTGGCAACAAGGGCGTGCTGACCAAACTCAACCGCTTTGCCCACGACCTGCACGCGCTCTTTGTGACCGGCTCGCGGGTCGGCTCCAGCAGTGCCTTCAGCAGCAGCAAAGTGCTGCCGATCCGCAAGGCCTGAACATCATGGCTTTCGGAACCCAGGACGATAGCGACGAGGTGATGAACGAGATCAACATGACGCCGCTGGTGGACGTCATGCTGGTGCTGCTGATCATCTTCATCATCACCGTGCCGGTGATGAAACACGCGGTCAACATCGACCTGCCGCGCGCCACCAGCCAGCCGCAGGACAGCCAGCCGCAAACCATCCGTCTGAGCGTGGATGCGGCGGGCAGGTACTACTGGAATGAAGCGCCGCTGGCTGCGGCCGACCTGGCACCGCAGCTCCAGGCGGCGGCCGCCCGGCAACCGCAGCCCGAGCTGCACATCCGCGCTGACAAGGCGGTGCGCTACGAGCGCGTGGCCCAGGTCATGACGGCGGCGCAGCAGGCCGGTTTGCGCAAGATCGGCTTCATCACCGAACCCGTTCAGTGAACCATCAACAGGCCGAGGTTTTCGATGTCTTTTCAAATATTTGAGTGGCCCGTTCGCAGGCTGACTGCCCTGCTTGCCGCCACGGTTTTGAGTTGCACCGCCGGCTGGGCGCAGCACGAACACCCGCCGCCCAAGGCGGCAGCCAACGCGGTCGTTGCCGCAGACCCGGCCACGAGTGCCAGCAAGCCGGTGCTGCGCAAACCGCGCCCCCAGCTCGGCATCGGTGCCGCGTTTGCGCCAGACGGTTCGCTGTGGCTGGCGGGTCTCAACGCCCAGGGGCAACTGTTTGTTCAAAGGGCGGGGGCGGCTTCGCTCCAGTGGGGCGCGCCGCGTGTACTCGACACGGCGGGTGACGCCATCTCGGCCGACGGCGAGAACCACCCCAAGCTGCTGTTTGGCCCGGACGCCACGGTGCTGATTGCGTACACCAAACCGCTGGCCAGGCCCAACACCGGCTATGTCCGCCTGCTGCGCTCGGTGGACGCGGGCCAGACCTTTGCGGCGCCGGTCACGGTGCATGCGGATCGTCAGGAAATCACCCACCGTTTTGAGGCGCTGGGGTTTGATGGTCAAGGCATCTTGCACACGGTCTGGATCGACAAGCGCGACCTGCAAGCCGCGCCCCGGGTGGGCACCAAGTCCAGCTACCGGGGCGCCGCCATCTACCGCAACACCTCTCCCGATGGCGGCGCCACCTTCGGCCCGGACATCAAGCTCGCCGATCATTCCTGCGAGTGTTGCCGCATTGCCTTGGGGCGCGGCACGGACGGCGTGCTGCGCGCCATGTGGCGGCATGTGTTCGAGCCCAATGTGCGTGACCACGCTATTGCGGCTTTGAGCCCGGCCGCAGACGCACCCCTCGTGCGCGCCACCTTTGACGACTGGCGCGTGGATGCCTGCCCGCATCACGGCCCGGGCCTGGCGGCGGCGGACAATGGTTTTCACGCGGTCTGGTTTGGCATCCGCCAAGAGGGCGATGCGCCCGTGGCGGGCGTGCGCTACGCCCGGCTCAAGCCCGATGGCAGCCCGCGGCTTGATACGGTGCGGCGTTTGCCCGACGAGCGCGCCGAACACGCGGATGTGATGGCCAACGGCCAGCATGTGGCCGTGGTCTGGCGCAGCATCGACGGCATGAGCAGCACGCTCAGGGCCTGGCTGTCCAGTGACGGTGGCCAGACGTTCCGGGTGCAAACCCTGGGCCAGGTAAACGGCGACAACGACTTCCCCCGCCTGGTGCAACACGGCCCGCGCATGACAGTGGTGTGGCGCAACGCAAACGGAGTACAGGTGCATGAAATCAGCTTCTGAGTTACGGCCGGATACCGGGCCCTGGCCGCCAGTGGCCGTGACGCGGCGCAGCATGGTGCTGGCCGCCCTCACCGCGCCACTGGTTTCATGGGCAGAACCGGCGCCCGTCGCCAGCGCGCGTGCCCTAACTGCGATGACCGCGCTGTCCGCGGTCGAGGACTTCGACCAGACCACGTGGGCGAAACTACTTCAAAGCGGCCCGCGTCCGGCGGCCTATGTGTTCACCACCAGTTACTGCTCCACCTGTCCGGATGCATTTGACAAGCTGCAGGTCTTCATCGCGGCCTCGCGCCAAAAAGTGGAGTTGACAGCCGTGCTGATGGACCTGCAGGGTGCGCGTGCGCTGGCCCATGCGCGCCACTATGCCGGCGCCACCCGGCTCTATGCCTTTGAGGGCTTCGAGCCGGCGATCCGGCAAAGCGTGGATCCGAAGTGGCCCAACGTCACGCCCTACATCGTGCTGCTGGGGCGCAACGGGTCGGTTCAGCGCAGCATTGGCCCGCCCGAGGCCGCCATGCTGAAGAAATGGCTGGCTTAATCCGAGATCATCAGCGCAGATTATTTTTTCATTCAACCAAAAGGAGTTCCCATGAAACTGAAAACACTAACCCTCATCGCTGCACTGGCCTGTGGCAGCTTGTACGCTCAAACCGTCGAAGTCAAAGACGCCTGGGTCCGCGCTTCGGTGCCGGGCCAGAAGGCCACCGGTGCCTTCATGAAAATCACCGCCAGGGAGGGCGCCAAGCTGGTCGGCGGCTCATCCCCCGTGGCTGGCGTGACTGAAGTTCATGAGATGAAGATGGACGGCGACGTGATGAAAATGCGCGCCGTGCAAGGGGGGCTGGATTTGCCCGCCGGCAAAACCGTGGAACTCAAGCCTGGTGGCTACCACATCATGCTGATGGACCTGAAGGCACCGCTGCCCAAGGACAGCAGCGTGGCGCTGACGCTGGTGTTCAAGGATGCCAAGGGCGTCGAGAGCAAAGTCGAAATCAAGGCGCCGGTGGCTGCCGTCTTGCCCGGCGCGAAGGTCGATGGCAAACCCGCCATGGACCACGGCATGCACAAGCAATAGGCAGTTCGAGCTGACCTCTTCTCCAAGCTGCCCCATCGCCCCCTGACTATGCTGATGTCACCGACACCGCACTTGGCTCTGCTGCGCCGCCCCCTGGCGCTGTGGCTGGCCGTGTTGATCGCGGTGTTCGGCGCCCTCGCGCCCACGCTGTCGCACGCGCTCGTGTGGTCGCAAGGCAGCGGGGCGCCGTTGGTAGAGGTCTGCACCAACACCGGGCCACGCTGGATGGCCACTACTTCTTTGGCGGATTCCCCCGACGGGCAGGAATCCGCGCCGTCCCTTGAGATTTGCCCGTTTTGCCTGCTATTCACAGATCGTGCGGCGCCTGCCCGGCACGCATTGGTTCACCTCTTCGCCGTGTTGGGCGACCACGAGGCACCCACGATCCGGCAGGCTTTTTTCTTCCTCCCCCACTTTGCGCTCTCACCGCCGTCGCGCGGGCCGCCTGCTCTTGCCCAAGCTAT
>JAKFXU010000132.1 GCA_021731215.1 Rhodoferax sp. | reverse complement strand
CATTTGCTTGAGCAACTCAAACAGCGTCAGCAGGCGCGACTCGGTGCCGACAAAGGCGCGTTCCGTGAGGCTGCTCAGCCAGGCCAGGGCACGCTCGGTGGCCGGGGTTAAATCAAAATGCGGCTCATCCGAGCCAGCGGGGTAAAACTTGCGCAGCCAGCCCTTTTCGTTGGCGGCCCAGTCGTTCAGATACTCCTGTGCCGACTTGGGGAACACCTGCTCACCCAGGCGCGCGCGCAGGCCAAACAAGGTGTCTTCCAGCGCCTCGGCCAGATCCGACTGCGCCATCACCCGCACGTTGGGAGCTATGAAGGCGCGCTGCAAAAAACTGGCAATCAGCGGCGCCGAATCCGCCGCCAGCAAACGCCAGGCCGGGTGCTGGCGGCGCAGGGCGTCGAGGGTGGCGTAATCAAGGTTAATGGGGGGCTCCTGACAGGCTTTGCGCCAACGCCCGCCGAATCACGTCAGTCGTTAAAAACAGGCTCAGACGCCGGTCCGGAAAACGCTGAAAGCCGTAGCGAACATAGAACGCAGCGGCGGCCTCGTTCTTGGCGTCAACGACCACGGCATACAAGCCAATTTGCTGTGCCAGAGAAGCGGCCAGGTGCATGGCATGCCGCAGTAGCGCCGCCCCTACACCATTGCCCTGCTCCCGCAAATCAACCGCCAGGCGCCCGATGCGCGCCAGCGGTACGGGATAGCGTGGCAAAGGCAGATCGACGGGCCAGTTCTGAAAATCGATCGACGCAGAACTGACGGCGTAGTAGCCGCGAATGCGAGATTCGCCCTGCGCTACTGCAACATAGGTGCGATTGAAATCTCTTTCGCCTTGTTGCCGGGCCAGGCGCTGCAAGAAGGTGTTTAGCGCGGGCTCGCCACAGTCAAAATCATGGCGGTCATGCTGTCTCGCCAGCCCCGTGATAAGCACGGTCATGGCTTGGCGCGCATCAAGTCAACAAGGGCTTGCGTCGGCTCAGGCGGGTTTTCCAGCGCATTCAAAAACGCGTCACGATCCCGGTCGGACAGCGTCAGTACCTCTTGCTGGGCGACCAGGCGCCGCGCCGCCTCATAAGCATTTTGCAGCATGAAGCTCGACACGGTCGAGCCCATGATGGCCGCCGCACGCTCGATCAGCGCTTTGGCCTCGGGACTGGTGCGCAGGTTGATGCGGGCGGAATCAGTGGGGGTCGTGGAAGCTGGCATGGCGAATCTCCTAAGGATTAAAATTGTACGTCAATTTGATGTACAAATACAATCAATCCTCAATCCCGCGCTGCGCCGGAATGCCAGCCTTGAACGCGTGCTTGATCAGGGTCATCTCGGTCACGGTGTCGGCCAGTTCGATGATTTCGGGTGGACAACGCCGCCCGGTGATCACCACATGCACCTGGCTAGGGCGTTCGCGCAAGGTTTGCAGTACATCATCCAATGGCATCCAGCCGTAAATCAGCGGATAAGTGATCTCGTCCAGTGTCACCATGAAATAGTCCCCGCTCAACATGGCCGCTTTGGCCTTTTGCCAGCCATCGCGCGCCAGTTGCGCCGAGTGCTCCAGGTCCTGGCTTTTCCAACTGAAGCCGTCGCCCAGGCCTTCGATCGGAATCCCAAGCTGCTCGAACATGCGGTGCTCGCCAAAACGCGCACTGGGCACCTTCATGAACTGGAAAATCTTGACGGCCTTGCCGCGGCCGTGCGCCCGCAGCGCCAACCCGAAGGCGGCGGTGCTTTTGCCTTTGCCGTCGCCGGTGTTGACGATGACGATGCCGCGGCGCTCGCCCTCTGGTTTGTCGTAAGGTTTTTCCGAGGGTGGGGTTTCAATGTTCATGGTATTCAGGACTCCGTGGTGCGGTCTGGTCGAAGCGCGGCATCAAGCATCGCAGCCCCCCGGTCCCTGGTGAAACACCAGATCGGCCACCGGCGCACCGCCCACCAAGTGCTGGTCGATGATGCGGTCCATATTGGCGGGCGTGACGTTGTAGTACCAGGTGCCGTCGGGCTGCACGCACAGCACCGGCCCGCCCTTGCAGGCGGCAAAACAACTGACGCGGCTGCGCTTGACGCGCAGTTCGCCGTCATGCAATCCGGCCGCCTTGAACTTGTCGCCCAGGCTGTCGAACAGCGCTTGCGACGCGCCATCCTGTGTGCAGCGCGGCCCGGTGCAAATCAGGAGGTGGCGCTTGTAGCTGCCGATTTTGGGCTTGGCGAGCTCGCTCATTGTTCCGACTCATCCGCCGTAACCGATTCATCCTCGACCGGGGCCGCCAACACCACCGCGATGTAATCCGCCGGCAGGCTGTGGCGCAGCGCCAGTTCCGCAATGTTCACACCGTCGGCATGGTCGGCGCGCAGGTTTTCCGTCCAGCCCAGCAGGCCGGTGGAGAGCGAGCGCCCGCGTTTTTCGCCGTCACGCGTGCTGCCGTCGCCGTCGAGCTCGTACTTGTTGGCGTAGCCGCGCGGGGTCACCATCAGGCCATGGCGCACAAAGGTGTGGCTGTTGCCGATCAGCACCGTGCTCAGCATGCCGATGTCGCACTCGCTCATCCGGTCCAGCGTGGTGAACTCGATGTTCTGGCGGCGCCGGTAGGCCGACTTGACCACCACCACCGGGGTATCCGGGCGGCGGTGGCGCAGAAACAGCTTTTGCGCCTGCACGATCTGCTGGGTGCGCCGACCACTCTTGGGGTTGTACAGCGCGACCACAAAGTCGGCGGCGGCCACGGCATCGAGCCGGCGCGCAATCACCGGCCAGGGGGTCAGCAGGTCGGACAGCGAAATCGAGCAGAAATCGTGCGTCAGCGGGGCACCGACCAGCGCGGCGCAGGCATTGATGGCCGAGGCACCGGGCACGATTTCGACCTCAACATCGGTCTCCGGGGTCCAGCCGGCCTGAAACAGCACCTCGTAGGTGGGGCCGGCCATGCCGTAAACGCCGGCATCACCCGACGAGATGAGTGCCACCTTCTTGCCCGCACGGGCGCGCTCCAGTGCGTGGACGGCGCGGTCCAGTTCCTCGGTCATGCCCTTGCGGATGACCTCCTTGCCCGCCAGCAAGTCGGCCACCAGCTTGACGTAGGTGACGTAACCGACCACCACATCGGCTTCGGCAATGGCGGCACGGGCACGCTGCGTCATATGGTCCACGTTGCCGGGGCCAATGCCCACCAGCATGATTTTTCCGGCTGGCGCGGCGCCTGCCTGGGGCTGCCCGGCAGCGGACTCGTTGCGGTGCGAAGAGGTGTTCATCATAGGTTTCAACGGTTTGTTTCTCGGTTTGCCCCGGATCAGGGAGCCGGGGGAAATATCTCAATGGTCGCGCATCGCCAGCAATGGCGTCTGCAGCCAGCGCCGAAAGAGCCAGCCGCAGCTCAAGCCAAGACTGAGCCACAGGGACACGGACATCCAGCGGGTCACGGCAACGAATTGCTCGCCCAGTAGTCGCAGTTGCATCTGCGCGTCGGTACCGAACCCGGCCAGGGGGTCGGACTGAAGCGCAGGCGCCCCCACCCCGTAAGGCAGCGCCAGCCATGCGATGGCGATCAACCAGCGCCATGGCTGGCGCCCGAAAGCCAGCGTGGCGCAGGCCAGCGCGGCACTGGCCGCGGCCAGCACCCACCAGCCCTGGCGGGAACCCAGCCGGGCCGCGTCCATGCCCGGAATATCGGCCGGCAGGCCCAGCGAAGGCCAGAGATGCAAGCTCAGCCATCCGGCTGCCGCGACGCTCAAGCCCAGCAGCATGGGACGCGCTGAAGCGCCGCGCCGCCAAACCCACAGGCACATCACCACGCACACCAGCAGGGCCATGCTGAAACTGTGCAGCACATTGGCCACCCAGGTCCACGCGGTGCGCTCCACGCCGCCGTCTTCATGGGCCAGCGGCTCGACGGCCTGCGCGTGGACCGGCGCCGCCGTTTGATCCTCAAAGGCCTGCGCCGCCAGGAGAATGGGGGTCGCCTGCCACTGCAGCAAGACCGTCTGCACACTGCCCACCAGAAGGGCCGCGCCGAGCGCGACCCAGATCAACCGGCCCAGCAACACGATGCGAGCCTTCAGTGACAGGGTTTCACAGTGACATGACGCACGTCATGCGCGGCATTGTGGGCCACAGGACTCTCGGCAAAGGCCACGCCATAGAGCACGACCAGCCCGAGCGCGGCCGCGGCGGCGAGCTGGCTCAAAACCTGGCGTGCCGCGCGGGCACCAGGCACTGCGGCCGGGACGGGAACCATGGATGGAGTGTTCATGGAATTTTCCTTTCAGT
>JAKFXU010000285.1 GCA_021731215.1 Rhodoferax sp. | reverse complement strand
GCCAAGCGCCAGGCGGTGACCAACCCCAAGAACACGCTGTACGCGGTGAAGCGCCTGATCGGGCGCAAGTTCGTCGAGAAAGAAGTGCAGAAAGACATCGACTTGATGCCCTACAAGATCGTGGCTGCCGACAACGGCGATGCCTGGGTTGAAGTGCGCGGCAAGAAGATTTCGGCCCAGCAGGTCAGTGCCGACATTCTGCGCAAGATGAAAAAGACCGCCGAAGACTATTTGGGCGAAAGCGTGACCGAGGCCGTGATCACGGTGCCAGCCTACTTCAATGACGCGCAGCGCCAGGCCACCAAAGATGCCGGACGCATCGCCGGCCTGGATGTCAAGCGCATCATCAACGAACCGACCGCGGCCGCCCTGGCCTTTGGCTTGGACAAAAACGAAAAGGGTGACCGCAAGATCGCCGTCTATGACCTGGGTGGCGGCACGTTTGACGTCTCCATCATCGAAATTGCCGATGTCGATGGCGAAAAACAATTCGAGGTGCTGTCCACCAACGGCGATACCTTCCTCGGTGGTGAAGACTTCGACCAGCGCATCATCGACTTCATCATTGCCGAGTTCAAGAAAGACCAGGGCGTAGATTTGGGCAAGGACGTGCTGGCGCTGCAGCGCCTGAAAGAAGCCGCCGAGAAAGCCAAGATCGAACTCTCCAGCAGCGCCCAGACCGACATCAACCTGCCCTACGTGACGGCCGATGCCTCCGGCCCCAAACACCTGAGCATCAAGCTGACCCGCGCCAAGCTCGAAGCGCTGGTGGAAGAGTTGATCGAGCGCACCATGGCGCCCTGCCGCACCGCCATCAAGGATGCCGGTGTCAACGTGGCCGACATTCACGACGTGATTCTGGTCGGCGGCATGACACGCATGCCCAAGGTGCAGGAAAAAGTCAAGGAATTGTTCGGCCGCGAGCCGCGCAAGGATGTGAACCCGGACGAAGCCGTGGCCGTGGGTGCAGCGATTCAAGGCCAGGTGCTGTCGGGTGACCGCAAGGACGTGTTGTTGCTCGACGTGACGCCGCTGAGCCTGGGCATTGAAACGCTGGGCGGGGTCATGACCAAGATGATCACCAAGAACACCACCATCCCGACCAAGTTTGCGCAGACCTTCTCGACCGCCGACGACAACCAGCCAGCGGTGACCATCAAGGTGTTCCAGGGCGAGCGCGAAATCGCCGCCGGCAACAAGATGCTGGGCGAGTTCAATCTGGAAGGCATTCCGCCATCGGCGCGTGGCACACCGCAGATTGAAGTGTCGTTTGACATCGACGCCAACGGCATTCTGCACGTGGGCGCCAAGGACAAAGGCACCGGCAAGGAGAACAAGATCACCATCAAGGCCAATTCCGGCTTGACCGAAGCCGAGATTCAGCAAATGGTGAAAGATGCCGAATTGAACGCCGCCGACGACAAGAAGAAGCTTGAACTGGTGCAGGCCAAGAACCAGGCCGATGCCAGTTTGCACAGCGTCAAGAAGAGCCTGACTGAATACGGCGACAAGCTCGAAGGCGATGAAAAAGCAAAAATTGAAGAAGCGATCAAGCATCTTGAAGAAGCCATCAAAGGCGACGACAAGGCGCACATTGACGAAAAGAGCACGGCCTTGATGACGGTCAGCCAGAAGCTGGGTGAGAAAATGTATGCCGACCAGCAAGCCAAGCAGGCGGCAGAAGCGGGCTCTGGCGGCGGCGCCGATGGTGCCAGCGCGGCGCAAGCGCAGGCGGCTCGTGCCGAGCAAGCCGCAGACGACAATGTGGTCGATGCGGAAGTGAAAGAAGTCAAAAAGGGCTGAGCCCCGGGCTGAATAATTTTCTGAACACTGTTGACAGACGCCGCGTTGAACACCTTCAAGGGTTCAACGCGGCGTTGCTGTTGCAACCGGGCACTAAAAGACCATGGCAAAAAGAGATTACTACGATGTCTTGGGCGTTCCCAAGAACGCCTCCGACGAAGAGATCAAAAAGGCCTATCGCAAGCATGCGATGAAGCATCACCCGGACCGCAACCAGGGTGACGCCTCCAAGGTGGCGGAGGAAAAATTCAAGGAGTCCAAGGAAGCCTACGAAATGCTGTCGGACCCGCAAAAGCGCGCCGCTTACGACCAGCACGGCCATGCCGGCGTCGACCCCAATATGCGCGCTGGCGGTCCCGGCGGCGAAGGCTATGGCGGCTTTGCCGAGGCCTTCGGCGATATTTTTGGCGACATGTTTGGCCAGCAGCAGCGCGGGCGCGCCGGCGCTGGACGCCAGGTATTCCGGGGCGGCGACCTGAGCTACGCCATGGAAGTGACGCTGGAAGAAGCGGCCAAGGGCAAAGATGCCCAGATCCGCATTCCGAGCTGGGACGCGTGCGACGTCTGCCACGGCAGCGGCGCCAAACCCGGCACCCAAGCCAAGACCTGCGGCACCTGCAATGGCGCGGGTTCGGTGCAGATGCGCCAGGGTTTTTTCAGCGTGCAGCAAACCTGTCCGACCTGCCGCGGCGCCGGCAAGGTGATTCCCGAGCCCTGTATGTCATGCCAGGGGCAGGGCAAGATCAAGAAGCAAAAAACCCTCGAAGTCAAAATCCCGGCCGGCATCGATGGCGGCATGCGCATTCGCAGCGCCGGCAACGGCGAGCCCGGCACCAATGGCGGCCCGGCGGGCGACCTGTACATCGAAATCCGCCTGAAAAAGCACGACATTTTCGAGCGCGATGGCGACGACATCCATTGTTCGGTGCCGATCAGCATCGTCACCGCCACCCTGGGCGGCGAAATTGACGTGCCGACGCTGGCTGGCAAAGCCGCCATTGACATCCCCGAGGGCACCCAAACCGGCAAGCAGTTCCGACTGCGCGGCAAAGGCATCAAGGGCGTGCGCTCCAGCTATCCCGGCGACCTGTACTGTCATATCGTGGTGGAAACACCGGTCAAGCTGAGCGAACACCAGCGCAAGCTGCTGCGCGAATTCGATGAGTCCCTGAAGAAAGGCGGCAGCAAGCATTCGCCCAGCGGGGATAGCTGGACCAACCGCTTGAAGAGTTTTTTCAGTTGAAGCAGATCAGGTAGCGTCCAGCCAGGTGACGCCCCAGGAATGCCGCGAAAGATTTAAATAACTTCGCGGCATTTTTTTGTGCATAGTAGCGCCATGGCATCAATCAAGCGGGGCTACATAAATGAGCGTCATCATTAGCTTTCTGGGCGGCACCGGCACCGTCACCGGCTCCAAATATCTGGTGCGCCACGATGGCAAGTGCCTGCTGGTGGACTGCGGCCTGTTCCAGGGCTACAAACTGCTGCGCCTGCGCAACTGGACACCCCTGCCTATAGCGCCGGATCAGATCGATGCGGTGCTGCTGACCCACGCCCATCTGGACCACAGCGGCTACCTGCCGCTGCTGGTCAAGGAAGGTTTTTCGCGCCATGTGTACGCCACCAGCGGCACGCGCGACCTGTGCCGCATTCTGCTGCCCGACAGCGGTCACATCCAGGAAGAGGATGCAGAATTTGCCAACCGCCATGGCTTCTCCAAACATGCGCCGGCCCTGCCGCTGTACACGCGCCAGGATGCGCTGGACTGCCTGCCCCGGTTGAAGGCAATTGACTTCGGCAAGACATTCCAGCCCATTCCCGGCTGGCGCGCCACCTTTACCCCGGCCGGGCACATCCTGGGTGCGGCCAGCGTGCTGCTGGAGGTGGCCGGGCGACGCATTCTGTTCTCGGGCGACCTGGGTCGGCCCGATGACCTCATCATGAATCCGCCGGCCAAGGCACCGCAGGCCGACACGGTATTGATCGAGTCCACCTACGGCGACCGTGAGCACCCCCAAGAAGACGTGGTTGCTGAGTTGGGGCCGCCCTTGAAAAAACTGGCCAAGCGTGGCGGTGTGGCGGTGATTCCGGTATTTGCCGTGGGGCGGGCGCAGGCCCTGCTGCACGCCATTCACCTGCTCAAACTGCGGGGTGACCTGGCCACGGCGCTGCCCGTTTTTCTGGACAGTCCGATGGCAGTACACAGCACCCATTTGTTTGAACACCACATGGGGGAACACCGACTCAGCGGCAAGGAGGCGCACGCGCTGACGCACTCTGCCACCATGGTCAGCAGCACCGATGAATCACGTGCCCTGGCCAGTCGGCATGGCCCCATGGTGATCCTGTCGGCCAGCGGCATGGCCACTGGCGGGCGCGTGCTGCATCACCTGGCCCACCATGCCGGCAATCACCGCAACATGATCATCCTGACCGGTTTTCAGGCGCCTGGCACACGTGGTGCCACGC
>JAKFXU010000282.1 GCA_021731215.1 Rhodoferax sp. | reverse complement strand
TCACGTTGTAGTCCACCACGCGCTTGACTGCGACCAGGACTTTCATTGTTAGCACTCCAGAGGGTTATGAATACGGCGATTTACTTAATGCTTGCGTCGGCTTGATTGACGTGCACGTCAATTCCAGATTCTATGCGCTGTCACCTACCAGCCTGGTCATCCACTTGACAATCAGGCAACAAATCAAAAAATAGAACGATCGTGCTTTTTTGAAATTATAGCCTCGAAAGTCCACAGCGCGGTGTTCAGCGCGGCCCCCTTATGCTGCATCAAGTAGCGCAGGCGCTTTGATGACCTGCAAAGCAGCGAAAACAGTCAGTCACGGCACCATGCTGCCGAGCGCATCCAGCGGGCTGGCCATGCCACCCGCCGCGACTTTCAGCACGTGCGTGTAATTCATGGTGGTGCTGACATCGCCATGGCCCAGCAGTAGTGTCCCAACGTTTTGCCACTGAGCACGTTTCGACGTTGTGTGGCAAATCACCGTGGCGAACGCGCCGCGCACCGCTACCATGTGCCCATGTGCAGCCACTACCAAGCGATCAAGGGGCGTGAACGCTACCTGCGCCACTTTGGTGTTGAACCGCCCGCCGAGCTGGGCAAGTTCGACGTCTGGCCGGGCGATGCGGCCAGCTTCATCCGGCGCCACCCGCAGGCCGATGCAGGCAATGACGCGGTGCCAGCGCGTGAAGCCTTGAGCGGCCTGTTCGGTCTGGTGCCGCGCTGGTCACTGGACACCAGAATTACCGGCCACACCTGCAACGCCCGCAGTGAAACGGTGGCCTCCAAGCCGAGTTTTCGGGACGCCTGGAAGCAGGCCCAGCACTGCATCGTTCCGGCGGAAGCGATCTATGAACCGGACTGGCGCAGCGGCGTACCGATACCGACGCGCATCGCGCGCGCCGACGCTGCACCGATGGGCATCGCCGGGCTCTGGTCATGCTGGAAGTCACCCCAGGGCGAGCTGGTGCACAGCTTCACCCTGCTCACCATCAATGCCGCTGCCCATCCCTTGATGCGGCATTTTCACAAGCCCACCGATGAGAAGCGCATGGTGGTGGTCCTGCCGGAGGACCAATATGACCACTGGCTGCAGGCCCGGCCGGAGCAAAGCATGGCTCTGTTGCGGCACTGCCCGGCCCCGCCCTTGCGGGCAGCGCCGGCCTCTGCCAGTCACGCCGCCCACCTGTCATGAGCCGCCAAGCACGGCTTCTTTCTTGGCGCCGGGTGCCTGTTGGCGTGCCAGCAGCGTGTACATGGTGGGCACCACAAAAATCGTGAGCAGCGTGCCCAGGCTCATGCCGCCGACAATCACCCAGCCGATCTGACGCCGGCTCTCGGCGCCGGCACCGCTGGCCAGGGCCAGCGGAATCGCGCCCAGCACCATGGCGCCGGTGGTCATCAGGATCGGGCGCAGCCGCTGGGAGGCTGATTGTTTGACGGCTTGCAGCGTGTCGAGCCCCTGCTCGCGCAACTGGTTGGCAAACTCCACGATCAAGATGCCGTGTTTGGTGATCAGCCCGACCAGCGTGATGAGGCCGATCTGGCTGAACACGTTGAGCGTGCCGCCCGACCACTTCAGCGCCAGCAAGGCACCCGCCATGGACAGCGGCACACTGAGCAGAATGACGAAGGGATCGACAAAACTCTCGAACTGCGCGGCCAGCACCAGGAAGATGAACAATAGCGCCAGCGCGAACACCAGCGCCAGCGAGTCAGCCGACTTGCGAAACTCGCGGCTGATGCCGTTCAAATCGGTGGCGTAGCCCGGTTTGAGCACCTTCTTGGCGGTGGCATCCATGAAGTCGAGCGCTTGGCCCAGCGCAAAGTCGGGCGCCAGATTGGCGGTGATGGAGGCCGAGCGGCGTTGCCCGAAGTGATTGAGTTCGCGCGGCACCACCACCTCGCGGATATTAACCAGCGCCGACAGGGGAATCATGGCATCGCCCTTGCCGCGCACAAATATTTTCTCGATGTCGTCGGGCGCCGCGCGGCCCGAGGGGTTGGTCTGCACAATGACGTCGTATTGCTCGCCTTCACGCTTGTAGCGCGTGACCTTGCGCCCGCCCAGCATGGTTTCCACCGCGCGCGCAATCAGGTCCACGCCAACGCCCATGTCGGCGGCGCGCTCGCGATCGACTTCGAGCTTGATCTCGGGCTTGTTCAGGCGCAGGTCGGTATCGACCTGCAAAAAGCCGGGATTTTTGGCCAGTTCGTCCTGAAAAGCGCGCACGGTTTGCGACAGGTTTTGGTAGCTGTCCGAGGTGATGATGACAAAGTTGACCGGCCGCTCGCGAAAGCCCTGCCCGAGCGAGGGCGGCGTGATCGGAAAGGCGGTGACGCCGGACAGGCCGGAGACCTGCGGCGTCATGTCGCGCGCCAGCTCCAGCGTAGTGCGCTGACGCTGGTCCCAGGGCTTGGCCCGGAAAAAGACGCTGGCCTGCGATACGGTCGGGTTGCCGGCGGTTTCGAACACGCGATCAAACTCCGGGTAGCTCTGGCCGATACGGGCGATGGCCTGGGCATAGCGGTTGGTGTATTCCAGCGTGGCGCCGTCGGGTGCGTTCACTTGCGCCAGCACCACGCCCCGGTCTTCAATCGGGGCCAGCTCGCGTTTCAGATCGCCCAGCACGGCCCATGACACCACGCCGCTGCCAACCATCACAACCAGCACCAGCCAGCGGTGCCCGAGCGTCCAGTCCAAGGCATGGCCATAGCCCCTTATTGCCGCCTGCAGGACACGCTCCATGCTGCGGTCAAACCACGATGGCTTGGGGTTGTGCCGCAACAAAAGCGAAGACATCATCGGCGAGAGCGTCAATGCCACCAGGCCCGAGACCAGCACCGCGCCGGCCAGCGCCAGGGCAAACTCGGTGAACAGCCGCCCGGTGCGCCCGGGCGCAAAGGCCAGCGGCACATACACCGCCACCAGCGTCAGGGTCATGGCCACAATGGCAAAGCCGACCTCGCGCGCCCCTTTGATGGCGGCCTGGAAGGGCGGCAGGCCGGCTTCAATGTGGCGGTAGATGTTCTCCAGCATCACGATGGCGTCATCGACCACCAGGCCAATCGCCAGCACCAGCGCCAGCAGGGTCAGGGTATTGATACTGAAACCGGCCAGCGCCATCAGGGCAAAAGCGCCGATCAGGGACACCGGAATGGCGATCAGCGGAATGATGGAGGCGCGCAGCGTGCGCAGAAAAACAAAAATCACCAGCGCCACCAGGATGGAGGCCTCGACGATGGTCGCAAACACGGCCTTGATCGACTGGTCGATGAACACCGAGTTGTCGTTGGCGATTTCAATCCGGACACCGGGCGGCAGGTCGCGCCTGACCCGGTCCATGAGCGCGCGCACGCCCGCCGACAGCTCCAGCGGGTTGGCCGTGGCCTGGCGAATCACGCCCACGCCGACCGAGTCGCGCCCGTTCAGGCGCACGCTGGAGCGCTCTTCGGCCGGGCCCTGCTGCACCCGCGCCACGTCGGCAATGCGCACCGGAAAACCATTGACGGTGCGGATCACGACCTGGGCGAACTCCTGCGGCCGCTGCAAATCGGTGGCAGCGGTCACATTGAACTCGCGCAGGCGGCTCTCGATGCGCCCGGCCGGCACCTCCAGGTTGGAGCGGCGCAGGGCGTCTTCGAGGTCTTGCACGGTGAGCCGGTAGGCCGCCAGCTTGTCGGGATCGACCCAGATGCGCATGGCGAACCTGCGCTCGCCAAAGATGCTGACATCGGCCGCGCCGGGGGCCGTCTGCAACACTGGCTTGACCAGGTTATTGGCCATCTCGGACAGTTGCAGGGCATTGTGCGTATCCGAACTGAGCGCCAGAAACACCACCGGAAAAGACTCGGCCTCGACCTTGGCAATGACCGGCTCGTCAATGCCCTGGGGCAGGCGCTGGCGCACCCGCGTGACCTTGTCGCGCACATCGGCGGCGGCGCCGTCGGGGTCGCGGCTCAGGGCGAAGCGCACCGTGATCTGGCTGCGCTCCTGGCGGCTCGACGAGGTGATGACATCGACGCCTTCGATACCGGACAGGGAGTCCTCCAGCACCTTGCTGACCTGCGCTTCCATCACCTCGCTGGAGGCGCCGCCAAATGAGGTGGAGACCGACACCACCGGTTCGTCAATCTTGGGGTACTCGCGCACGCTGAGTCGATTGAACGAGACGGCGCCAATCAGCACGATCAGCAAGGACAGCACGGTGGCGAGCACCGGGCGGCGGATGGAGGTTTCAGCCAGTTGCATGGGGACCGCCGGTGCAGGTC
>JAKFXU010000283.1 GCA_021731215.1 Rhodoferax sp. | reverse complement strand
ACGCCTCAACCGCTTCATGAAGGACGTCGAGAACGTCACCGGCCGCATGGGTGAAGGCGAGGCCATGACACCTGCTGAAGAAGCGGCAGGCGTGACGACCGTGAGCGAAGCCATATCCGTGCCGGAAGAGAATGCGGATGCCAAAGTCGGCGCTGGCGAGACGGCGATCCCGGAGCATGAGGGGCGAGAGGTGTCGGAACAGACCCCGCGCAACGAAGCCGATCCTTGGCAAACATTGGTGCAGCTTGGCGCTCAGCTGGTTTCCGCCTTCGGTGCGGCCAGCAATCCCGCGGCTCCGGCGCATCCATGGATCGAGCGAGACCCCAGCACCGGAGTGCAAAGCCTCAAAGTGCCATTGCCGCCACCGGAAATGGCGGGACAAATTGCCGATGTACTTTCAATGTTGGCGAACACCTTGCGGAGCCGGCGCCCATGACTGCTGAGGGGAGGGATCAACGATCGTTTATCATGAGCTATGGCAAATCCAGGTTAGACTACCAAGCGCAGCTAGATGATATTGGGGTAAGTCATTGGTATCATTGACTTGCACCTCAGCTTTGGGGCCAGGGTGTCGGAGGTTCGAATCCTTTCGCCCCGACCCTATTTTTTTCTCGATCTCTGCCCGTAGCTCAGTTGGATAGAGCAACAGCCTTCTAAGCTGTGGGTCGGGGGTTCGATCCCCTCCGGGCAGGCCAGCGGTTCGCCAATCAAAACCACTCACTCCCGCATATTCCCTGGCCAAGTCTTTGGAAACTATTCGGGCCATACTGAAGACTGAGGTGAATGACAAATGACGGACCTGAATTACTGGGCTGATACTGTTCGAGCGCCGTTGCTCAGCCTGGTGCTGGTGACCAGCGCAGGTGTGGCGATGGCCACCCTTGGCCAGGCGCCTTCGGCGCGCCCGGCGACTTCAACTTCGACTCCTGCGCCGGTCGCGAAAATGTCGGCAACCGCGCCAGTTGCCCCATCCAGTTCTTACACACTGCATGAGGTCCAGCTTGAAAATGGAACCACCGTTCTGGAATATGCGACGCCTGCCGGGTTGGTTTTCGCCGTAGCATGGCGCGGACCGGTGTTGCCGGACCTGAGTGCGCTGCTGGGCGGCTACTTCAATACGTTCAAGCGCGAGACCGAGCAGGCCCGCATGATGGGCAGGCGTGGCGCGCCGGTCAACATCGAGCGCGATGACCTGGTCGTCAGGTCCAGCGGGCGCATGCGAAACTTTTTTGGCCATGCCTATGCGCCGGCCCTGGTACCGGCCGATGTCAATATCAAAGATGTGCTTCAGTAACATTTTTAACCATACCGTGGTACTTGCGCTGGCGGTGAGCTTGGTGACAGCTTGCGGCGGTGGTGGCGGCGAATCAAGCCCTGCGCCGATTCTGACTGAACTCAATGGCTTGCCCAGTCCCCCTGCGGTCAGAAACCAGATCCCTGTCATAGTGGATGCCGGCCCCAGGGACACGGGCTACAACGTGAACCGCCTGTACGCAAAAGTAACCGTTTGCGAACCCGGTAGTACCACGCGCTGCCAGACGATTGATCACGTGCTGGTCGATACCGGCTCCACCGGCCTGCGGTTGTTGTCTTCCGTGATGGCAGCCGATCTGAACTTGAGTCGGGTGAGCGGGGACGGCGGCCGGCCCTTGCTCAATTGTGCGCAGTTCATCGACAACACTTTTGCCTGGGGGCCAGTGGCGACGGCCGATATTTGGCTGGGCGGCATGAAGGCCGCCAGTGTTCCGATGCAGGTCATCGCAGATCCGTCGTTCAGTTCCCCGGCTTCGGCATGTTCGGTCGGCGGCACGGCCATCACCACAGCCAAGATACTCGGCGCCAACGGCATCATTGGGCTGGGATTGTTCAAGGAAGACTGCGGGGTGGGGTGCACCACCATTACCAACAACGGGTTTTATTACACCTGCACCGACGCCAGTTGCAGCGCCACCACGGGCACCAAGGCCAGCATTGCGAAACAAGTGAAGAACCCGGTGCCCCTGTTTGCGAGCGACAACAACGGCGTGCTGATTGACCTGCCAGCCGTCAGTTTGGCCGGCGCGCCCGAGCTCAGTGGAGCACTGGTGTTCGGCATTGGAACGCAGGCGAACAATCAGATGGCGTCCGGTGCGGTGCTGAAGACCAACTCGTCGGGCTACATCACCACCTCGCTTCCCGGCCGGTCCTGGAGCAAAAGCTTTATTGACACCGGCTCCAACGGCCTGTACTTTGATCTTGACTCAATTCCGGTCTGTGTTGGCGCTGGCGCCGGCTTTTATTGCCCTGCTGCACGCACCACCTTGACTGCCGAGCTGGTGGGAACCAACGTAGTAAGTGCCCCTGTTTCATTTTCTATTGACAACGCACAGACGCTGTTTGCCAGTTATCCCAATGCGGTGCTTCCCACCCTGGGCGGCACCATGGGTTACGCGCAAGTGTTTGACTGGGGCTTGCCCTTCTTTTACGGGCGCCGGGTGTTTATTGGCATTGAGGGCGAGGCATCGTCGCTCGGAACCGGCCCTTTTTACGCCTTTTGAGGCGCGGTGGCTCAGTTGGCCGCTTCCAGCCCGTTCCTGAAGTGCTCCTGCATCCGCTGCAACGTCGTTGCCGCGTCCCGCGCCGCAATCGCCGCCATCAGGGCCCGATGTTCGTTCAACGATTCCTCAATGCGGCCTGACTTCAACAGGGAATGGTGCCGGTTGAGCTTCATGACCTTGCGCAGGTCCGCCACCATCTGGTCGCGCCAGCGGTTGTTGGCGATTTCCAGCAAGCGCATGTGAAAGCGCTCGTTGATCTCGAAAAATAATGCACGGTCCTGCTGACCCGGCTTGACAGCGGCTTCCAGTTCGTTGTGCAGGGTCTGCAGTTCTTCGATTTGGGATTCGGTGGCGGTCGCGGCCACGATGCCAGCCGCGTCCGCCTCCAGCAGGCCGAGCAGGTGGTAGACATCGGACAGGTCGCGCTCGGAGACCTCGGTCACGTAGGCGCCGCGGCGGACCTTCATGGTGACCAGGCCTTCGGCCGCCAGCACTTTGAGCGCTTCACGCAGCGGGGTGCGGCTGATGCCGTAGTCTTGCGCAATTTTCAGTTCGTCAATCCAACTGCCCGGTTCCAGTTCACGCCTGAAAATGCGCTGACGCAGCAGTTCGGCCACCTCTTCATAGAGTGCGCGGGGAGATAAGGAAAGTGCGGTCATGGCTAGAATTGTAAGCTTGAAACAATATTTTGAATCAATAATTATAAATAACGTAAACTATCACCAATTCAGCAAAATGCATTTGGGCTAGATCCGTCCGCGCCGGCGCGGTGTTAAATTGCTTCGAAAAACTCATCGCGAATGGCAACCGACATGACCTCAAAAGACCCTAAATTTCAAACCGCCAGCCTTGAGGCTTGGGCCAAGGCGGCCGCCAAGTCGGCTCCGGGCGGTCAGGTGGATGCTCTTAATTGGCACACGCCGGACGGCATCACGGTCAAGCCGCTGTACACTGCCGCCGACACCGAACACCTGCCTTACGCCAACACCTTGCCCGGCTTTGAGCCCTATCTGCGCGGCCCGCAAGCCACCATGTATGCGGTGCGGCCCTGGACGATTCGGCAGTACGCGGGTTTCTCCACGGCAGAGGAATCCAACGCGTTTTATCGCAAGGCACTGGCTGCGGGTGGGCAGGGCGTGAGCGTCGCGTTCGACCTGGCCACGCACCGCGGTTACGACAGTGATCACCCGCGCGTGACGGGCGATGTCGGCAAGGCCGGTGTGGCGATTGACTCGGTGGAAGACATGAAAATCCTGTTCAACGAGATTCCGCTCGACAAGGTGAGCGTCTCGATGACCATGAATGGCGCAGTGCTGCCGGTGCTGGCCGGCTACGTGGTGGCGGCGCAAGAGCAGGGCGTGGCGCAAGACAAGCTCTCCGGAACGATTCAGAACGACATTCTGAAGGAGTTCATGGTGCGCAACACCTATATTTACCCACCCGCGCCCAGCATGCGCATCATCGGCGACATCATCGAGTACACGGCGCAGAACATGCCCAAGTTCAACTCGATTTCGATCAGCGGCTACCACATGCAGGAAGCCGGGGCCAATCAGGCGCTGGAGCTGGCCTTCACCCTGGCCGACGGCAAAGAATATGTGAAAACTGCGATTGCCAAGGGCATGGACGTGGACGAGTTTGCCGGGCGCCTGAGTTTCTTCTGGGCCATCGGCATGAATTTCTACCTTGAAATTGCCAAGATGCGCGCCGCGCGCCTGCTGTGGTGCCGCATCATGA